>JBGSTM010000009.1:0-43917 GCA_041736495.1 Akkermansiaceae bacterium | reverse complement strand
CCCGCGGCAGATAATACCGGAGCAACGCCGAGTGAGCCACCCGCGCCACCGGTCCCGGTGCCCGCGCCGCCTCGTGCAGCGCTTCCGCGAACGCCCGCCGCCTGATGTGGTGCGACAGCCCGACAAGCAGGTTTCCCACGTTGATCCGCACCCGGTGGAAGAAAAACAAGCGCTCCACCACGCATACCGCGCCGATAAAGCCCAACCCCAGCAACACCCACACCAGCGGGCCACCCTGCTCGATCAACCCGGAAGGTTCCATCAATCCCAATATCATCGGGGCGAAACTATGCGCTGGGGCAACTCGCTGGCGAGCAACAAAAGCAGTCCAGAACTTCAGTCCGTTCTTCCTTAGCCACCGCCCAAGAAACAGACTGAAGTCCTCGACCACGTTTTTCCGCTTTCCACCATTTCCCCTGTTACCCCATGCTCCCGACATGCTCCAGACCGCTTCCTCGCTGAAAAAGCTCCTGCTTGAAAAATCCGTCCGCACAGGCAGCTTCACGCTCGCCTCCGGCAAACAAAGCGATCTCTACATCGACTGCCGCGTCACCGCGCTCGATCCCTTCGGAGCCCTCCTCATCGGCAACCTCGGCTGGCACGCCGTCCGCTCCAAAATCCACTCCGAGCACCTCAAGATCGACGCCATCGGCGGCATGACGCTCGGGGCCGACCCCATTTCCCTCGCCGTCGGCATGGCCTCCGCCACTTACCACCCCGACGAGGTGCTGCAGGTCTTCACCGTCCGCAAGGAGCCCAAGGGCCACGGCGCAGGCAAACAGATCGAAGGAAATTTCAAATCGGGCGACACCGTCATCGTGGTGGACGACGTCATTACCACCGGCGGATCCACCCTCAAAGCCATCGACGCCATCGAGCGCGATGGCGGAAAAGTCGCGTTCTGTCTGGTGCTCGTCGACCGCGAGGACGGCGGCCGCCAAGCCATCGAGGACCGCGGAGTGCATGTCATTTCGCTGTTCACACGGAGTTCGCTTCTGGACGAGTGATCCTCAAATAAAATGATTTGCCGAACCCTCCCCGCTGGGCTTGTCTCTCCGGGCTGTCAGGGGCCGTGGAGGTTCGGCAGGCGAACCCCGCCAGGCCTTGATCGGAGCAACGGTAGTTTGTCCGGACTTGCCGCGGATTCCCTGGCAGCACTCTTTCCCTGCCTGCGCGGTGGAGAAATAAAATTCGCCATCTCTTGGAGCGCGCCTAGTGTCAATCTCCTGTGGCAAACGACGATCAACCGAAAGAAACACCGGAGCCGCCGGTCGAAGATCGCCAGACCCTGAAGACCACCGCCCGCCAGTTCTGGGTGATTTCCAAAGCGTTCTTTGCCTCCGAGCGCCGGCGCCGGGCCCGCGGGTTTCTCACCGCCTTGCTCGTCTTCGCCCTGGCCGTGGGAGCGGTCCAGGTCCTCATGAGTTACGCCGGGCGGGATTTCATGACCGCCATCGCCAACAAGAATCCCGACGCTTATTGGCGGGCGCTTGGCTGGTACCTCGGGACCTTCGCCCTCGCGGTCCCCATCGGTGTGTACTACCGCTGGGTCGAAGAACGGCTCGCCCTGCTCTGGCGGGAATGGATGGCCCAGCATCTGGTAAAACGCTATTTCAACAACCGCGCCTACTACCGCTTGCGGGGCTCGGAAAGCGTCGACAACCCGGACCAGCGGATCAGCGAAGACGTGCGGAACTTCACCACCAGCTCGCTCTCGTTCCTGCTCATCGCGCTCAACTCACTCGTCACCCTGATCGCCTTCATCGGCGTGTTGTGGATGATTTCCGGACTGCTCGTCGCCATCCTCGTCAGCTACGCCGCCATCGGCACCGCCATCAGCATCCTCATCGGCCGCAAGCTGGTGCGGCTGCACTACCACCAGTATGAAAAGGAGGCCAATTTCCGCTACGGCCTCGTCCGCGTGCGCGACAACGCGGAGTCCATCGCCTTCTTCCGCGGGGAAAAGCGCGAGCACCTGGACTTGTTCAACCGTCTATCAGCCGCGGTCGCCAACATGCGCCTCGTCATCATCCGCAACCGGAACCTCGGCTTCTTCACCAACAGCTACAACTACCTCGCCCTCGTCCTGCCCGTGCTCGTCGTCGCGCCCATGTACATGACCGGAAAAGTTGAATTCGGCGTGGTCACCCAGGCGGCCGGCGCGTTCGCCACCGTGCTGGCGGCGGTTTCCCTCATCATCACCCAGTTCAGCGGTCTGAGCACCTATCTGGCAAGCATCCAGCGGCTTGGCAGCCTTTGGGATCAGCTCGACGAACACGATGCCGAGGAGGAACGGATCGCCTACGAGGTCGAGAACGTGCCTAACGAAAACAGCCGGATCGTGAAACTCGACAAGCTAACGATCTGCACTCCTGGAAAGGGAAAAATCCTCGTTCAGGAACTCTCCTTCGAGCTGCACGCCAGGCAGAGCCTCATCATCATGGGCGCGAGCGGCACCGGCAAGAGCTCCGTGCTGCGGACCATCGCCGGTCTGTGGCCAGGAGCCTGCGGGCTGTTGGATCGCCCCTCCTTCGACAGGCTCATGTTTCTCCCGCAGAAACCCTACATGGTCGAGGGCAGCCTGCGCGACCAGATGCTCTACCCCTATCCCGACCGCGGTGCCAGCGACGAGGAAATCCGCAAGATCGTCGCCGACGTGAATCTGTCCGACGTCTTCGCCCGCGTCGACGACGACCTCGACCGCGTCGTGGACTGGGGCAACGTGCTCTCGCTCGGCGAGCAGCAGCGCATCGCCTTCGCCCGTTTGTTCCTGCGCAAGCCCAAGTTCGCCTTCCTCGACGAGGCGACAAGCGCGCTCGACGAGGAGAACCAGGGCGATCTCTATCACCTGCTCAAGCAGTCGCAGATCGGCTTCATCAGCGTCGGCCACCGCGCGACCTTGATCGGGTTTCACGACCGGTTGCTCACTCTGGACCGCTCTGGATCCTGGGAGATCGAGGACGTTCCCTCCTCAAGGTTTCAACAACCCCCGCTCGAACCCGCGGGCGACGGCTTCCGCGCGGTCGGAGGCCTGGAGTTTGACTAACAACGCTGCGACGTGGGCCTTGGCGGTGCGCTCGGAAATGCCGAGCAGCCTGCCGACCTCCGCATTCGTGAACCCCTGCCGCACCAGGCCGAGCACTTCCATTTCCCGCCTGGAAACGACGCCGTGTTCGCTGCCGGCGGCGAGCAACCGGGCGACATTCTCGCCGATCGGCCGGCCGCCGGCGTGGCACTCGCGGATGGCTTCGAAAAGCTCTGCACGGCGCACGTTCTTGGTCACATAGCCCGAAGCTCCGGCTTCCAGCGAGTGGCGCACGTCCTCCTCCGCTTCGGAAGAGGTCAGCATGATCACGCGCGCCTCGGGGAAATCCGTCCGCAGGCGGCGCACCGTTTCGATGCCGTCCATGCCACCCATGCTGATGTCCAGCAGCATGATGTCTGGGCGGTGTTCCTGCCACAGCTTAAGCGCGGATTCGCCATCATCGGCCACGGCCACGACCTGCAGGCCGGGTTCGCCATTCAACAGGTTTACCAGACCCGCGCGGAGGATCGCGTGGTCGTCGACTAACATCAGGCGGATGGTGGCGGGCGTGGACATGGTAGGGAAATATTCTAGGCTCCGGCGGATTCCAGCGAGGCGGGTTGCCCGGTCATTTCATCGTCGTAAATCCGCAACGGGACCTCGGCAAGAAGCGTGGTGCCTTGACCAGGAGCGCTGCGGATGCTCAGCGTGCCATCGAGACGCTCGATGCGTTCGCGCATCCCTTGCAGGCCGAAGTGACCCTGCACCACTCCGGCCTGCGAGCCCGGAGTGAAGCCCGAGCCGTCGTCGCGGACTTCAAGCGAGATCCGGTCCGGGCTGTCCAACAATCGAGTCTCGATTTTCACCTGCCGGGGATGCCCGTGCTTGAGGGAGTTGTGCACCGCTTCCTGGACGAAGAGCAGCAGGTTTCCGGCGATGAAATCCGGCACGCGCGTGAGATCGCCGTCGGCACGGACTTCGATCACCGCCGAGTGGCCGGCGCCCAGCCGACGGGCGATCGCACCGAGCGCTTCCGGCAGTTCCATCCCGTTGAGCGGCAGGGATCGCAGCGCCCACACCGAGTTGCGCAGCTCGGTTGCGGCGTGATCGACCATGCGCCTGGCCACCTCCAGATGCCCGGGCCCTTTTTCGTTTTCCAGGGGCGCGATGACCTCGGCCTCGCAGGCTTCGATTTGAAATCCCAGCCCGCTGATCGTCTGGAGCAGGGTGTCATGGAGGTTGGTCGCGAGCCGGGTGCGTTCGCGAAGGGTGGCCTGGAATTCGATGGAGGCATCCCGCCGGGCATGCATTTCCCGGGCTAGCAGCTTCGTCTTGCGCCGGACCTGGCGCTTCAACTGGAGGCTCCACAGCAATGCGCCACCGAGCGCGAGAACCACCGCCGCCAGCACGGCGGTTAGATGCTCGGCGGTCCACCACGACGGCTTGCTGAGAACCACCACGTCCGCCGGGCTGCGCAGGATCAGGTCGAGCCCGACCGGCACCGTCCGCGTGATGCGCGACTGGAGGTTGTTAGGCGCGTAGTCGAGCTGGACGAGGCCGGTGATTTCCAGCTCGCTCCCGGGCACCAGATCTCCCAAGGATTTCATCTTCACGTCATCGAACAGGGCGCGGAAGACGATGGTTCCCTTGCCAAGCATGTTAGGTCGCTCGAGCGTTAGGGCGCGGGAATCATTCGAGTCGCGTTCCGTCTGCATGGCCAGCAGGCGGGCGCGGCAGCGGATCAAATGGCCGTCATAATCATGTGGCAGCGCCACCTGCCCGGCCTTTACCGCCACGTCATTGAGGGCGAGTATCTCCTCGGGGTTGATCCGCACGGGTTCCGGAACGCCGCCGACACCGGTCTTGCGCACAGTAGCGTCCGACAGGGTTCCAATCAGCCGGGAAATGTCCACGAATCCCGCTGCCTCGACGCGGTCGCCCGGCATCAGGACGATGGGAGAATTCGTCTCCACGCGCACCGCGCTCGCCCCTTCCTGGAGATAGAAGAATTTCCCATTGAGTGAATAGGTCACGGTTCCTTCGACGCGGACCCTGTGGGGGCCCATCGGGTCGGGGCGGAAGGGGAGCAGGCGGTCCAGCGTGACCCTGGGTACGGAGTCGGGCGGCGGCGGGGGTTTTTCCACGACCAGATCGCCCTTCACGCTGACCAGCATGCGGGTGCCGGTGACCTCGCCGCGGGTGTTGAAAAGTGTCGCTACGATTCCCCGGATTTTCACCTCCGCATCTACCAGTGCGGCGGGATTGGGAACGACCCCTTTGGAAATCTGCGCGCTGAAACGGCCTGGATTCGCATCCAACAACAGAGTCACCCCGTTGCCCGTCGGCAGGAATCCCTGCACCACCCCGCGGACTTCGATGCGCTGGCAATCATCCGCACCCGTGAAGAAACGCGCGGGAACCATCGGTCGTGCGGGTGGCATCGGCCTTTTTTCGAGGATCCGCAGCGTCTCCGGAAGAATCAGCGTGGCATAGCCTCCTGGATCACTGCGACCTTCGATTTCCACCTCCATGCCTTCGCGAACTTTCCCGAGAATGGCATCGCCTCCTTTCCAGAGTTCGCGTTCGCGAGCTTCGACCAGACTGATCCAGATTCCGGCGGAATCATCCTGGATCGTGAGGTTTTCCTTTTCATTTTTCCACGTCACCACCCCCCGGACCTTGACTGGCAGCGCAAGGCCGGCCTTTTCGCGGGGCAACAGCCGGATATCGGCGATGCGGGTGAGAGGTTCAGCGGAAAAAACAGTCTGCCCGGCGTGGACGAGCCACACTGCGCACAAGCTGAAAACCATCCGACCCAGATGCCCGCCCGGCAGACGGCAAAGTGATCGGGATTCAGCTGGAGGACGGGTGATCATCGATGGGATTTCAACAGCAAGCATCGAAGCTGCACAGTCCGAAGCAAATCCAAAAGCCCGTAATTTCCGCCCGTGGCAAGAACGGATCCGCAAACTTTCCACCGGCCGATCGGCCAATAGACGAATGTCGGAACCGGAGAGATCTTCATCGACGCAGAACCATCGTTGCTGATAGGCAATGAGACAAAAACCTCAGGAAACTTCTGACGCAAAACCCACACATCCCGAGACAGTGAAAGGAGTATTTGAACCACCTTTCATTCGTGTCCTGGCCCTCGGAGCGCTTGCAGTCGCAGCCCTTCAGGCGACCCTGTGCGCCCAGACGATCAGCCCGTCTCTCGTCGGTAACAATCTCTGGTGGGCCAGCCGCGACAATGCGGCCGGCACGCCCTCAACCACCGTGATGAATCTTTCAGGGCAGGCCGGCATCCGCCTCATCCGGATCGGCGGCAAGGATTTCGACACCGGCATGCCCTCCAACGCTGCGCTGCTCACCTGGGTCAACCGCATCCGCGCGACCGGTGCCGAGCCGCTCATCCAGGTCTCCCAATACGGCAGTGCAGCCGCCGCCGCCTCGGCCGTCCAATTCCTGAATGTGACTAACAATGCGGCTGTCACCTACTGGAGCATTGGCAACGAACCCTGGCTTCAGGCAAATCAAAGCCAGAATCCCGATCCTACCGAATCACAGATTGCCGCCACCATCGAAGGTTACTTCAAGTCGCGCGCCGTGGCCATGAAAGCAGTCGATCCCACAATCAAGATCTTCGGCGTGGACAGCGAGGATTTCCAAATCGGGCTCCACGCCCGGCTTTTCGGGGGTGCTAACAATATTGCCGGGAAGATCCCCGGACAAAATTACTACTATTGCGACGGACTCTCCTGGCACCGCTATCCGCAGGCCGACAACATCGATCCCGTCTATCAGGGACTCGCCGATGTCCGCCAGCGCATTGAGGATTGCCGCGCCCTCGTGGACTCCGTTAATCTTTCGCAGGGTCGCACAGGCACCGAGGCTTTGATCTGGGGCATCGGCGAAGTGAACTCGAAAAACGGAAGCGTCGTCCACACCTGGGGCAATGGCCAGATGTTCGCCGGGTTTTACGGGCTTTCCATGAAATACGGTGCCAACCACGTGGCCCCGTGGAGCCTCTACGAAAGCGGTGGCGACCGCACGGGCACGGACTTCTCGCTCTTCGACGGCGACGCGCTGGTCCGCCGGCCCTCCTATTGGCACACCCAGTTCGTCGCCAGGCATTTCACCGGCCGTTACCTGGAGGGAAATCCGTCCGTTAGCAGCAACTCCTCCGAACTGCTGGTTTACGGTGCCGAGGACAATTCCAAGGGCCAGGTCAGCGTCATGATCCTTAACCGCGGCTACGCCACCCGGCCTTACACACTCCGTCTCAACAGCGGCGGAACCGCCACCGCACCCGGCGCCACCGCACTCACCGTGGATGCCGGCCGCCCTGACACCTACAACGACACCCTGCCTCCGCGCTCCACCCACGTCATTGTCTTCAGCGGGACGGCCGCCACCAAGATCGTCTATACCAACGACGACTTCCTCGCAGGAAATCCACCTCTAACCAATGCTGCGCCTTACTCGCCCACCTCCCCGCTCGGCGGCGTGCTCGACGACTTCAGCACCTACACCACTCTGACAGAACAAGGCTACTGGCAGACCCTGCACTCCGGTGCCGGCCAGGCGACCATTGCCAACCAATCCATGGTGCTGCGAGCCTCCGACAGTGCCTTCTCCAGCGCGACCATCGGCAGCCCGGTGAGTCCGGCATACGGTTTCTTCACCCACGGATTCGCCATCTCTCTGGAAGACTTCGCGCTAACCGCCACCAACCTCCCTGCGGAGGAAACCCAATTCCGTCTCTGCCTGAACTCCAGCGTCAACCGCTCCTTCGGGGCGGATGACTCGCTCGTCCTGCGCATCGATCCGGGCAACGTACGCCTCGGCTACAAGATCAACCAGCCCGGCGTGCAAGGCGAGCTGCGGGCAGGTGCCGTCACTGCGGAGAATTCGCTGCTAGACCTCGATTTCACCGGCCAGCCCAAGACCATCCGCCTTTCGCTCGAACCCACCGCCACCGCCGCCGGCGTCACCACCATCCTCTACCGACTCCAGCTCGACGGCAGCTTCGGCCGGATCCTCCGCAGCGGAACATTCACCGCCGCCGCCGCGGACTGGGGTGCGACCGGGAACTCTTCGTTAGTGCTGGAGACCCGCCGGAATTCCGCCGTCGCCGGCGGAGTTGCAAGTTATGCCGAGACCACCATCGGGGCGATCTATCACCAGCCGCTGCTTCTCGATTCATTCGATTTTCCGCTATTCTCCGGCCAGAGCTTCTGGACCCCCCTAACCGTGGGCACCGGCACGGTGACCACGGCTGCGAGCACTGCACAACTCTCGGCGGCCGCTACCTCGTTTGCCTCCGCCGCCATCGCCGGGGCACCGATTTCCGAACTTAACTTTTTCAAAAACGGCTTCACCCTCGACTTCAAGGACATCGCCCTGACCCCGGCGAACCTGGCGGTGAACGAATCGTTCTTCCGCATTTCCCTCTGCTCCACCGCCCAGCGCTCCTTCACCACGCCGGACTCGCTCACCCTCCGCTTCACGCCTGAAAACCTGCGCTTCGGACTCAAGCTCGACCAACCATCCGTCGATGCGGAAACCCGCACCGGCGCGAGCAGCGTGGATTCATCCTTCATCAATCAAGCCCTGCCCGGACCCGTCACCGCCGTGCGCCTGACACTCATTCCGACCGGTCCCGCGGGCCCGGCGACGCCCGTGCTCTATGCCATCCGCCTGTCCACCCCCGCGGGTGACACGTTCCACACCGGAACTTTCACCGCCGATTTTTCCCGCTGGGGAGCCGTCGGCGATTCCTCGATCGTTCTGGAGGCGCGTCGCGCGAGCGGTCTGACAAGTGACACTTCGAGTTACATGAGAGCCTCGATCGGGTCTGTGCACTACACTCCGATTCCCGACGATTTGCTAGACCAGGCCCCGAGCTTCCCGGCTTGGAGCCTGCGCCAGTTTTCCACCGAAGAACTCACCTCCGTGGCATTCTCCAGTCCCGGCGCGACGCCATCTAACGACGGTGTCAACAACCTCCTGAAATACGCCTTCGGTCTCGACGCCAAAGTCCCCGCTGCACACGGCTTCCTTCCGTTCCTTCAGGGGAGCCCGGAAAATCCCTTCACCTTCCAACACGAAGAACGCACCGGCGCGGCAGACCTCCGGTATGCCGTCGAAGCTTCCACCGATCTCGTCAACTGGAACATTCCGGTCATCGAGGAAACCCGCGGCCCCGCAGCTGGCGGCTGGATTCCCGTCGGCACCCGGGCCAGTGTTCCAGTTGAATCACCCCGCGTGTTCTACCGCGCACGCGTCAGCGCCGTGGGCGCTCCTAACACACCATGAAATCCGATATTAACTTGTTGCGATCCATCGCCGCGCTCGGTTTCGCAGTCTCGCTGAACCAAGCCCGCGCCGCAGATCCGTTTCCTTATCAGGATCCCAAGCTCTCCATCGAAGCCCGGCTCCAGGACCTCCTGCCGCGCATGACGCTGGAGGAAAAATGCGCCCAGCTCAATCTTTGGCCGAATCTCGCGGAGTTGTTGAAGCACAAGTCCATCGACGACGACATCGCGCTCACCCTGCCTGAGATTAAAAACGGCGTCGGTGCGATCGAGTACGACCACAAGCTGCCGCCGGAAGACTTCGCGAAGTTTCATACCGCCGTTCAGACCTACCTGATCAAGGAAACCCGGCTGGGTATCCCAACTCTTTTCGACGGGGAGGCGTGCCACGGATTCGTCGGCAACAACGCCACGGTGTTCCCCGTGCCATTGACTCTGGCTAGCAGCTGGGACCCCGCCTTGGTCGAGCGCGTCTTTTCCGCCATCGCCTTGGAGATGCGGACCTACGGCATCACCCACGCCGCCACTCCCGTGCTCGATCTCGCGCGCGAGCCGCGATTCGGGCGCTTCGACGAACTTTACAGCGAGGATCCCTATCTGATCGCCCGCATCGGTGTCGCCGCAGTCCAGGGACTGCAAGGGCGTGACAAAAAAATCGGGGAGCAAAACCTGCTGGCCTGCCTCAAACACTTCGCCGGCCACGGCCAGCCGGAAGGCGGCACCAACATGGCACCCGCGGATTTCTCCGAGCGGGTCTTCCGCGACATGCATTTCTATCCGTTCGAAGTCGCGGTCAAGGAGGCGAACGTTCGCTCCGTCATGGCCGCCTACAACGAGATTGACGGCGTCCCCTGCCATATCAACCGCTGGCTGCTGACGGACGTCCTGCGCGGTGAGTGGGGATTCGACGGTTATGTCATCTCGGACTACGACGGCGTCAGCCGCATGATCAACCGCCAGTTCGTCTGCAAGGACAACGCCGAGGCCGCGCGCCGCGCGATCAACGCGGGCATGGACTTCGAACTGCCGTCGAAAAAGGACAACGACTGCTTCCAGCATCTCGCCGCCTTGGTAAAAAGCGGTGCAGTCAAGGAATCGGTGCTCAACGAGTCCGTCACCCGCGTCCTGCGAAACAAGTTCATCCTTGGACTTTTCGAAAACCCCTATTGCGCCGGTGCCGAAAGGGCCAGTCAGGTGATGGGCTCGCCGGAACACCGCGCGCTCGCCCGCGAGTCGGCGGAAAAGGGGATGATCCTTTTAAAAAACGACAACAACACGCTGCCGTTCGATCGCACGGCGATCAGAAATCTATCCGTCATCGGACCGAACGCCGACGAGGTGCATTACGGCTCCTACTCCGCCACCACTCCGGGCATCCCGATCGTGGACGGCCTGCGCGATTTTGGCAAAGGAGCGTTTGAAGTCCACTACGCCGAGGGATTCAAAATCTACGAAAACGACAACTCCATCCCTGCCGGAGAAAAAACCAGGGAAGCGGAAGACCGCCGCATCGCCGAAGCAGTTGCCGCCGCCAGCAAAAGCGACGCGGTGCTGCTGGTGATGGGCGGCAATGAAAAAACCTGCCGCGAGGCCTTCAGCAACGGCCATTGGGGCGACCGCAACGACCTCAATCTGCTAGGTCGTCAGGACGATCTCGCCCGCGCCATCCTTGCGCTCGGCAAGCCGACGGTGGTATTGCTCATCAATGGTCGCCCTCTTGCCATCAACGAACTCTCCAAAACCGCTCCCGCCATCCTCGAAGGCTGGTATCTTGGCCAGGAGCAGGGAAATGCAGTCGCCAACGTGCTTTTCGGTAAGGTGAATCCCAGCGGCAAGCTGACGGTAACTTACCCGCGCTCGGTCGGTGACCTGCCGGTTTACTACAACCGCAAGCCGCTCGTCCACGAGCACGACTATATCTCCGGACCGTTCAAGCCGCTCTATCCGTTCGGTCACGGCCTGAGTTACACCCATTTCAAATACGAAGGACTCACGGTTTCCCCCGCAGCTGCCAAACCCGGCGAATCGATCGAGGTGGATGTGAACGTCACCAACACTGGCAAGGTTGCCGGTGACGAGATCGTGCAACTTTACATCCGCGACGTGATCGGCTCGGTCACCCGCCCGATCATGGAGTTGAAAGACTTCCAACGCACCCCACTCGCGCCGGGTGAAACCAAGACGGTTTCGTTCACCATCACGCCGGACAAACTCCAGTTCCACGACATCGACATGAAGCGCGTCGTGGAGCCAGGCGAATTCAAGGTCATGGTTGGGACCAGCTCCACCGATTTCCTAACCGGCACCTTTCAAATTCAAGAGCCATGAAATTTTTAAACTGCTTTATCCCGGTCGCTCTCATCAGCAGCGTCTGCGCGGACCTTGATACCCGCATCGCAAGCATCCTCTCGCAGATGAGCGATCAGGAAAAAATCGACCAGTTGTTCTACAAGACGGACGGCAACGCCCGCCTCGGAATTCCACAATTCACTGGCAGCGATGGACCGCACGGCATCGGCAACAAGGCGAAGGGGTGGTCGAGTTTTCCCGTGAATCTCGCGATGTCCGCCACTTGGGATCCTGAATTGATCCAGCGTGTCGGCAAGGCGATCGCCCTCGAACAACAGTCCCGCGGACGCCACCGCATCGCCGGTCCGGTGCTTGATCTCCTTCACGACCCACGCAACGGCCGCGCTCCGGAAACCATCGGCGAGGATCCGTTTCTCGGCGGCCGCATCGTCGAGGGATTTCTCAAAGGCATGAATGAAACCGCCGTCTTCGCCACCATCAAACACTACAACCTCAACACCTACGAAGCCGGCCGCAGAGACAACGACTATCAGATCGATCCCCGCAGTCTCGTCGAGTTCTGGGGCGCCCACTGGCGGCGGGCCGTGCAGGACGGCGGCGCGGCATCGGTGATGTGCGCCTACAATCTCGTGAACGGTGACAAGTGCGCCGAAAACAAGTTTCTCATCCGCACCGTCTTGCGCGACCTCTGGGGATTCCAGGGCTACACCATGTCCGACTGGGACGGCTTCTGGAGCACGGAAAAGGCGATGGCCGCCGAACTCGACTTCTGTGAGGGAGCCGAACTTTATACCAGGGACCTGCCCGGCATGGTGAAGGAAGGGAAGATCACTCCGCAGCAGCTCAACACCGCCGCCGGAAACATTCTCCGCACCAAACTTCTATCCGGCATGATCGACGGCCAACCGAAGATCCTCGAAGAGCAAACCCGCGATAGCCCCGAACACCGCGCTCTGGTCTATGAAAGCGGACTGAAGAGCATGGTGTTGTTAAAAAACAAGGACGCCATCCTGCCGCTCGATTCGACGGTGAAATCTGTCGCCATCATCGGACCCAATGCAGACACGCTTCCGCTCGACGGCCACAGCAGTTCCGCTGTTATCCCGTCCTACATCATCACGCCTCGCCAAGGTCTCGAAGCATTGCTCGGCACCGAGCGCGTGAGTTATGCCAAAGGTTGCGACATCAATAGCAAGGACCGCGGCCAGTTCGAGGAAGCCACCCGCATCGCCAAGGCATCCGACGTCGTCATCTTCGTCGGCGGGCTTGACGCCACCGTCGAGGGCGAAGAGCACTTCATCAAAGGCGACCGCCTCACCGGGAGCGTCGATCTCCCCGGCGTGCAAAACGATCTCATCAACGCACTCGCCGCCGCCAACCCCAACATGATCCTCGTCGTCATTACCGGCGGCCAGTGCGCGGTCAACAAGGTGATCGAAAACGTCAAGGGCCTGCTATACGTCACCTACCCCGGCCAGGAAGGCGGACGCGCCATCGCCGACATTCTGATGGGAAATGAAAACCCTTCCGGCAAGCTGCCCGTCAGCATCCCGAAGAACGACGGGCAACTCCCCCCGCGGGACAATGATTTCATGAACGTCGTCACCACCGGCGTCGGCTACCGCTGGTATGACCAGCAGAAACTACAGCCGGAATTCGCCTTCGGCAGCGGCCTGAGCTACACCACATTCGAATACAAGAATCTCCGAGTCAGCCCAGACAGGACCAGCGCCGGTAAGGAAGTCGTCGTGCAAGTGGACGTGACCAACACCGGCAAACGCGCCGGCGAGGAAGTCGCACAACTCTATCTATCAACGGGCGAAATAGCACCTGCCGCCGCCATGCCCGTGAAACAACTCCGCGGATTCTCCAAAGTGATGATTGATCCCGGCCAAACCCGGCAGGTGACCTTCATGCTCGGCGCGGACGAGTTCTACATTTTTGATCCATCCTCCGGCAGCTATCAGGTGCCAACCGGTTCCTACACCGCCCACGTCGGTGGCGCCTCTGACAAATTACCGCTGTCCGCGAACTTCACCCTGGACACCGCTCCCACGCTGCCGGACCTGCTGGTCACCAACATCCGCACAATCCCTGCATTTCCCATCGAGGGGGAAAAAGTTCATTTCGTCGCCACGCTCCTCAATCGCGGCACCAGCCCGACCTCAACCGACAAGCCGGCCGTCGTTTCCTTCCGCGTCAACGGCAAACCGGTCAGCACTTCGCCTGAACTCCGCCAGCCGATCCCGACGGGCGGCATGACCTTGGTCTGCGGCAGCATCGGCACGCCATGGACCGCGTCCCCGGGAACCTATTCGGTGCGGGCCGATGCGGATAGCGCAAACTCGATAGAAGAAACCCTCGAATCCAACAACTCAGCGACCGCGGTGCGATCCGTCCGGCCGAAAACATTCAGCGCCAGCAAACCATGAGGCCCTTCGTGCTACTAGGTTCGGAACGCACAGGCCCTTCCATCACCGATTTCAAAACCGCTTTACCAATAACCAGCAATCCATGAAAATACCCTCACTATTATTCACCCTCGCCACCGGCCTCAGCGCCGCACCCATTGGAATTTTTGAAGAAGCCACTGATGTCGGGAAGATCGAGTTCAAGGGCTCCTCGGAGTTTCTCGCCGACAAGGGCCAGTATCGCATCACCGGCAGCGGGAAAAACATTTGGACCACCGAAGATGCCTTCCAGTTTCTCCACAAGAAAATCTCCGGCGATCTTGTCCTCAGCATGGAAGTTGGCTGGGAAGGGGAGGGCAAGGATCCGCACCGCAAGGCATGCGCGATGGTCCGCCAGAGTTTTGATGAGGATTCACCATACGTTGATGTTGCAGTCCATGGCGATGGGCTGATCGAGTTGCAATACCGCATGACCAAGGGCGCCACAACCCTCGCAGCCCGGACGCCGATCCTCGCTCCGGCGACGGTCAAGCTGGAGCGTGATGGTGATGTCTTCACGGTGTCGGCCTCCAAATCCGGTGGTCCGTTCCAACCCGTCGGTGCGGTCTCGGTCGTGATGCCGGATCCGGTGTTTGTCGGAATCGGAGTCAGCGCCCATAACGCGGCAAACCTCGAAACCGCTCTCATCTCCAATGTCTCGCTCACCAACCGGATCGCCAAGGAGAGTGAAAAGCGCGTGAGGGAAACCAGCTTGGAAACCCTCGATATCAAAACGAGCGAGCGCAAGCTTGTTTACCGCGATCGCTCGCTGTTCGAAGCTCCTAACTGGTCTGGCGACAACAAGCTGTTTTACGTCAACCGCGAGGGCGGCATCTGGACAATCCCGGTGGATGGCGGCCAGCTCACGCAGCTCGACACCGGATCCGTCACAAAAAATAACAACGATCACGGACTTTCGAACGACGGAAAATGGCTGGCCCTCAGCTCCGGATCGGGGGATAAGGGTGGATCCAAGATTTATGTGGTTCCCGTCTCTGGCGGCGAACCCCGCTTGGTCACTCCGACAGGCCCCTCCTACTGGCACGGATGGTCGCCCGACGATAAGACGCTCATTTACTGCGCCAAGCGGAATGACAACTTCGACGTCTATTCCATCCCCACCGCCGGCGGTCCGGAAACCCGACTAACCGAAGCGGAGGGTCTCGACGACGGGTGCGAATATACCCCGGACGGCAGCAAGATCTACTTCCATTCCGAGCGCGATGGCGCTGCCAAAATCTGGCGCATGAATCCTGATGGCAGCTCGCAGGAGCAAATGACATCCGATGAGGCCTATGCCGACTGGTTCCCACACCCTTCGCCTGACGGAAAGTGGATTGCTTTCATCTCCTATGACAAAAGTGTTGAAGGTCATCCTCGCGACAAAAATGTGGTCATCCGCTTGATGCCTATGGCCGGTGGCAAGCCGAAGATCATTGCCACGCTGTTTGGTGGCCAGGGTTCCTTCAACGTGCCTTCCTGGTCACCTGATAGCACCAAGCTTGCTTTGGTGAGCTACCGTCATGTGCAGCCATAAGCGACGAATCATCCCTCAATGAAATTGCTCCTGCCATCCTTTCTTTGCGCTGCCGTTGTCGCGTTCGCGGCTAGCGAAACCATCGTGCCTCGTGAGTCAGCGAGCGGCGAGGAATGGATCGCGGGCGGTCAGCTGCAGGATTTCTCATTTGCCGGATATCATCGCGGGGAGAAACCGATTCCCAACATGCCGCAAACCAGCAACGCGAAGGACTTCGGGGCGGTGGGTGACGGCGTCGCTGACGATACAAAATCCATCCAGGCCGCCATCAATGCGACGCGAAGCGGCGCGGTGTTCCTGCCGCCGGGGCGCTACCTCATCAGTGACTATCTGAAGATCAACAAAAGCGGCGTGGTGCTTCGTGGCGCGGGCCCCGAAAAAAGCGTGCTCTGGTTTCCGCGCGGCCTGTCAGAAATCCATCCCAAGAACAGCAATACCAGCACCGGCGAAGCTGCCAGCGGCTACTCGTTCAATGGCGGATTCATCACTCTCGAGGGCAACTATCATAGCCAGCGAATCGCGGGAATCGTCGGAACCGCTGGCCGTGGAGACTACGAGGTTAATGTGGATGACGCCGAAGGAATTTCCGTGGGCCAGTCGGTCCTCGTTGTCGTTCACGAAGCTAGGGATCGCAGCCTCGCGTCCTATCTATACAGTGGCGACCCCGGCGACATCTCCGGGGGAAAGCGTCTCGACACCAGCATGGTGATGAAGGTGATCGATGTTAGTGGCACTCGAGTGCGGTTTGACCGCGCGCTGCGCTTCGAAACCCGCGCCGACTGGAAGCCCGAGATCCGCAGCTTTGACCCAACCGTGACGGATTCCGGAGTGGAAGGCCTTCGATTTGAATTTCCAAACATTCCGTATGCTGGGCACTTCAAGGAAGCGGGAGCGAATGCCATCGAACTGCGCGATGTGCATCATTGCTGGGTTCGTAATGTTAGAATTCACAACGGCGACCTCGGCATCAACGTGGTCGCCAACGGGAATACGATTTCCGGCATCACCTTCACCGCGGATCCAGGCCGCGGCATCGCCGACGCCGAAGTGCGGGAATGCACCGGCCACCATGCGATCCAGTGCAAGGACGCCCAGGACAACCTCGTCACCAACTTCGACGTGCAGGCGAGCTACTTTCACGACCTTGCCGTCGAGCATGCCTCCGGCAACGTTTTTACCAACGGACGGGGAACCGACTTGAATCTTGATCATCACAAGGACACTCCGCACGACAACCTTTTTTCCAACATTGATTGCGGGCGGGGCAAGCGGGTGTGGTCTTCCGGCGGAGGGCAGCGAATCGGTCGGCACTGTGCCGGATGGGGAACTTTCTGGAATATCCGCGCATCACGTCCCATCGAACCACCTCCAAAGAACTGGGGTCCTACCACCATGAATTTCATCGGGCTGGCTCCGGTGAGCGTTGAACCGCCTGACCTCCATGCCGCCCAACTCAAGAGCAGAAATTCAAAATAGAACCTAACATGATGCCAATGCCCAGCCGCCGCCATTTCCTGAAGTTTGCTTCCTTGTTGCCGATCGCCGCAGCCAGTGGGATCCCGATCTCCACGGCATCCGCTGCTTTTGAAGCGCCCAAGCGCGTAGGCGGCTCGCACCTGAAAACGTCGCTCAACGTGTATTCGTTCCTCGAACTCCTCAACGCCAACCTCAAGGACAAGAGCAAAGGCGTGGATCTTTTCGGTGTTTGTGATTTCTGCGCCAAATGTGGGTTCGACGCGGTCGATGTCACCGGCTACTTTTTCCCCGGCTATCCCGGCGTGCCGGACGACAAGTATATCATTTCACTCAAGCGCCACGCTTTCAATCTCGGCCTCGGCATCAGCGGCACCGGGGTGCGCAATGATTTCACAGCGTCTAACAATAAGGTGCGCGACGAGGGCGTGCAACGAATCAAGAACTGGATCGAGGTCGCCGCGAAACTCGGCGCGCCGACCGTTAGGGCCTTTGCCGATTCGCAGCCGCCGTTCAAAAACTGGCAGGAAGCCTCCGGCAACGCCACCCGCGAGCAAGTCGAGGAATGGATGGCCGCCGACCTGTTGGAGTGCGCGAAACACGGCGAAAAATTCGGCGTCATCGTCGCGGTGCAGAACCACGGCGATTTCATCAACACCGGTGCGGAACATCTCAGCCTGCTCAAGCGCGTCGGTCACGAATGGTGCTCGGCCCTGGTGGACACCGGCAAATACATTACGGATGATCCCTACGTCGACATCGCCCTGCTGGCTCCCTACGCGGTGAACTGGCAGATCAAGGAGACCCTCTTCAGCAAACCCGATGCCCCTCGGACCGACATGACGAAGCTGCTAGCGATCGTCCGCAAATCCGGCTACCGGGGTTACCTTCCCATCGAGACGCTTTCGATGAAGCGTCCCGGCTACGACTCCTACGTCGAGGTGCCGAAGATGTTGAAAGAACTCAACGACGCCATCGCCGCCACCGCTCCGGAACCATGAAACCTATCAAAATGAAACCACTTCCCATCATTCTACTTCTAGCGACCACTACCGCATTCTGCCAGGACGCGCCGCTGGTCACCAGCGCGGCGAAAGTGAAACCGAGCAGCAAGTGGGAAGACTACCCCACGCGCCTGGTCGGTAGCCTTCCCGACTACAAGGTCACGACCGACGGAGAGCGCTCGATTTACGGCGGACTCAAGAGCGGGAAACAAGATGCCACCGGTTTTTTCCACGCAAAAAAAACAGGCAGGCGCTGGTGGTTGATCGATCCCGAGGGTCATCCGTTCATCCACGTCGGCGTGGTCGCCGTCGCTCCGCCGGGTGGCAAGGATACTCCCGGAAATTGGAGCGAGGTGACGTCCGAGTTGCTCCATTCCAATGGTTTCAACGGCACCGGCGCCTGGTCGGAAAACGAACAGATCCGCAAGAGCAAGCGGCCGGTGGTTTACACCAAGATCTGGAATTTCATGAGCTCCTACGGCAACAAGCGCGGCGGCATGTATCAGAAATCCGGCCACATGGGATATCCGGGCGACTGCATTTTCGTGTTTGATCCGCAGTTCGTCACCTTCTGCGACGAATATGCCAAGAGGCTGTCAGCTACCAAGGACGATCCCTGGTTACTCGGCCATTTCTCCGACAACGAGCTGCCGTTCTATCACAAGTCGCTCGACAATTTCATGAAGCTCCCCAAGACCGACCCCGGCCGCATTGCGGTGGACCAGTGGCTGACGGACCGCCGGAAAATCCATCCCGAGGACAAGACGCTCAACGACACCAAGCGCCAGGAGTTCCTCGGCTTCATCGCGGAGCGTTATCTGCGGATCACCACCGCGGCGATCCGCAAGTATGATCCGAACCATCTCTGCCTCGGTCCGCGATTCGACTATCAGGCACTTCAATCGAAACCCCTTTTCGAAGCCGCTGGCCGCCATCTCGACGTGATCGCCGCGAATTACTATCACCAGTGGTCGCCCAATCCCGAGCAGGTGAAAAACTGGGTCGAGTGGTCTGGCAAGCCGTTCATCATCACCGAATGGTATGCCAAGGGCATGGACTCCGGCATGGCCAACACCACCGGCGCGGGCTTCGTGGTGAAGACGCAGGCGGATCGCGGGCGCTTCTACCAGAATTTCACGCTCGGCCTGCTCGAATCCGGCGGCTGCGTCGGTTGGCACTGGTTCAAGTATCGCGACAACGATCCGAATGCCAAGGGCGCGGATCCGTCGAACATCGATTCGAACAAGGGCATCGTGAACCTGGCGCTCGAGCCCTACGAACCGCTGATGAAGGCGATGCACGAGCTCAACCGGCAGGTCTATTCGCTCGCGGACTATTTCGATAGACGCAGGCCTTGAGGACGGCGTTTACTTCTTGATGCGCTTGTCTTCGGAAAGAATTTGGACATCCAAAGAGGAAGATTCCTGATCCTGCCCAATTGTGAGGGCGATCAACTTTCGAAAATTCGGGTCGTGTTCCCACACCGCAGAGTAAAGGATTTCAGTTGGTGCTGCTTCCTTGAAAAGCTGCACACCAACGTTGTGAGCATTTCCTTCCGGGAGTATGTCAAGGTGCGTGTTTCCTGCCGGTAGTAACTTTTGCTCCGCTCCGAAGCGAAGCATGAGTGGTCCCTCCGTGAGGTTGTAAAATCGAAGGCAGCCCCATGCGAACTCCTTTGCACTGTCCTCAATCGTGACCAGGCGCAAGCCGGTAGCGTGTTGCGGGTCAAGCAGGATAAGTATCAAGGGAGATTTGACATCTGCGGGCAGCGCGATCTCTAGAGCTGCGGGCTTTCCTTCGGAATCTTTACGGTCCGGAACCACTAACTGAAGCGGTTTCTCGCCGGTTTTAAAATTGTAGGCAGCAGAGCGCTTCTGAGCGGAAAGGGCTTTCAGATTGGTCAGTCCCTTGGAGTCCTGAACGGCGAGCTTGCATGCTGCGATTTCATCATTGAGTGGGATGAACCGGATCGTTGCTGCGAAAAGGTTACCGCTAATGCACAAGATACCGAGAACAGTGCCGATGGATATGGCAGTTGGTGTGTGTTTCATGGTTTCGGGTCCGGTTATCAGTTGGTTGGCTCGCTTTTGGCCGCTGCCGCCTCAGCGGCGATAATTCGGCGGTTTTCCGGGATGATTTTGAATTCGACACTGCCGGTGCTTGCGTCCGTGGCTGGCAGGACGAAGATGAGCTTGCGCATGTCCGGATCGTATTCCCACATGGCGGAATAGAGAATTTCTGTGAGATTGGCCCGGGCCGCGAACTGCACGCCCATGTTTCGCGGCGTGCCACCGGGATCAATATCCACAGGAGCCCAGGTTTCAGGTACCGAGGCGATGGCTTTTTCATGGCGGAAAAGGAGAGCTTTTCCGGTGGCGTTGATGAGCCGAATCGTCCCCCACCGGAAGTTGGAAGTGTTGTCCTCGATGACAAAAGTCCGGAGTCCGGTAGGGTGTTTCGGATCAGGCAGGATGAGAACCAGTGGAGTCTGGATTCCTGAGGGCGCTTTGATATCCACAGTGACCGGCTTGCCGTCCGGACCAGTGCGGTCCAAAGCAACGAGACGAAGGGGAACTTCACCGCTTGTGCCATCCAATGGCTTTGAGCGCTTGTCAGGATGGAGACCGGTGATTTCTGTGACTCCAGTCGCATTCTGAAGACCCATCTTGCGGGCGACGATGGATTCATCCCAAGGCAGGAAGCGGATGGGGACCGCAAACGAAGTGCTGTGCAAGACGAGCGAGAGCAGTAGGACAACGACCGGAGAAGCTGGACGGGAGAGATGCATGGGTTTGTTGGTTTGACGGGGCTTAAAGGATTTCAGAGCTGGGAACGCGCCGGAAGGAAATGATTTCAAAACGGCGGCCGAAGGTTTTGTTAACCGGCGTGATCGCGGAGATCGCCGTGTCAGCGCCGTTGGTGCCATCGACGAATTCGGGAACCCGCTGGACGACGGCCTCACACCAACTGCGGGCTAAGACTTTCCCGGCAGCATCTTTGGCTTCGCCATAGCCACGGATCGTGAAAGTGTCCGACCTGCAGGTGATGACCGGTGCCAGGGATTGGAGCACATCGGCCTGGGTCAGGAAACCCGGGGTGCCTACGCCAGTCCCGCCCGCGTCGGTTGTGGGGTCGTTGTTGATGTGTCCCTTGGCGACATCTGGATAATCATCCTTCAAAAATTCAGCTTGTGTTGCTTGTTGGTTGAGATTGGCGGCATTGATGGCCGCTTGAATGGCTCCGTTCTTGCCGAGCGCGCCATCGTCCACCCGGCGGTTGATGAATTCTGCAACGGAGAGAAACGGGCCTCGTGAGCGGACTTCCCTGACGATATTTTCAGCGAGAGTTCGGATTTGGCCGTCACTGAGAGCGCGGAAGCCGTTCCAGTTGTCGTCCGGTTTTCCCAGCGGATTGCGGAACCGGGGCAGACCGGTCTGGTTTGGACCCGGAGGGGAGCCTCCCTCAACTTCAAATGATTCGCCTCGAAGCGCAGAAAGCTGGGCGGTCCAGGCTTCGACATCCGTGGAGTTCACATTGAAGGCTCCGTCAACGCTCAGGTGGGCGGCGATGCGGGTGCATCCGGCGGGTTCGAGCAGCCGGGCGACCAGTGCTTCGTCGGTGAGGCCGCCTTTGTTCAAGCGCATGCGGCTGTTGGCGAGCGGCTTGGCGGCGGGATCCGCGACGAATTCTTCGACGACGTCCTTGAGCGGGGTTTGCACGGAGGCGATTGGGGAATTCCAGGCGTTCGATGGCTTGCCGCTTGCAGCAGGTTCCAGTATCGGTGCGGCACCGCTGAAGAAGAAGCCGTCCCACAACGCTTCATTCGTTAGATAGGGGGTGTCGTAGATGGGGACGTCTTTGATTGGAGCTTGTGAATTCGCGTATTTGGTGTCGGGAGAAGCCACCTTGCTGAGAGCGAGGTAGGGAGAGGCCCAACTGTTGCCAAATTGGTTTGCAGACGAGTAAGTGGAGGACGCGAGGTCTGCATGCTGCAAAGCGGCCAGAGAAAGCAGCGGCTTCCTCGGGATTTCGAAAAACGGCAGTTTATCCCTGCCTTGTTTTGCTTTGTGGGTTGCACCCCAGAAGGTTGTCCTGCCTTCGAAGCTGGTCTCGATCGCATCGTTCAAATCAGTGATCTTGCGGATGGTCGATTGGAAGTGGGGAGCGGCTGTGAATGTGCCCGCCGCGAGCTGATGGTTGAAGGAGGCGTGCCGCGGATTGGTGGTATACAGTAGATCGGCGTTCGGCTGGCCCAGACTGGTCAAGGCTGTGCGGTGAAAGGTCTCGATGACCGCATAAGGTTGGGGTGCAGTAGCTAACGCGCTTTGTGACCAAAAATCGGATTCCGCCAATGGAGGAGAGGTTAGTTTGAGCACTTGAACCTCGGAGAGGGCTTGTCCTCGTGTGTTGTCATCCGGGTTTTTGATACGAGCGGAATCTTCGAGAGATACGAAATAGTGGTATCCAATTCCCTTCTTCTTATCCTCTTCCGACGGCTCAGATGCCACCAGTTGTAACTTAAACTCGTCCCCTGGCCTCGTTGCGTAGGTGATTCCGTGAGGGGGATTTTGCGCAGTCGTCTTGATTCCATTGGTCATGGGAATGGCGAATCCGCCTTTTTTGTTCAACTGGTTCGCTTGAAGCCGAATTGTCCGGTCCTTGTTGTTGCTCTTTCGGACGAACGGCACAGGATCGGGCGAAGCTGGCGTGAAGACGCGGACTTCTCCAGGCTCGAAGCGGATGGGATTATTGAGGTTCCCATCGCCATTCGCCGTGAGTTCGCAGAAAAAATATGGATCCACGGACCGTCCGTGGTACTGGCTTTCGAATTGTTTGGCCATCATCAAGGACATATTCACGACCGCGGGAGTCTTCGAAATATTTCCGCTGGCGGCCTTGAATGTCCATAGCAAGTTGAAGGGCATATCCATCCATGGATAGGCCACGGCTCCATCGATCTCGAGTGCTGTGTTATATGGATTCCAAAGTGAGATGATGGGGGTGAGTATGATTTGTGGCCTTCTAGGAGTTCCGTTGTCCAACGAGACACTCAAGATGTAAACCACCCGATTGAGAACGGGACGAATTGAAAGGGTGGACGCGCGGGTGGCGGTGGACGGATAGGGATTTGAAGGAGCGAACAGCCCGCCGGTAGCCGAAGGGACGTTGATGGCCACGTGGTCGGCTCCACGCTCGGCGACCGTGGGCTGGTTGCCGCCGTAGAGGTGGTGGGGAATCCGATAGTAGGAACGCAGCGAGTCGAAGGTGGGGACCGAGGCGGCGAAGAAGCGGTGGGCGACGGATGCCGGGCTGTAGTTGGTATTGGTGGAAACGATGGGGTTTTCCACCAGGGGTTTGAACAGGGCGCGCTGGCCTTTGTAGGAAGTGGGTGAAGTGAATCCCATGTTGTCGTTAGGCGAGCGGAAGGGATTCGGAGTGCCGTCCCACGAGGCTTTGGCGAAATCCGTATCGTCGAGTTCGAAGCCGAGGTTGAGGTCGGTTTTGAGGCCTCCCTTGACGACGTCGGTGAGTAGCCCGTGGGAATGGGTGGTGAAACTGGCACCGGCGGTCGCGATGGTGGCGGGGTCGGGAGCGAGCTCGGTGTCGAGCTTGATCTGGCTGAGTGAAAGTACCCGGCCGGAGCGGAGATTCCAGTCGTTGGTGGGTTGTTTGAGGGAAGGGGAGAGCGCGACGGAAGGACGGCGCTGGACTTGAAGGGCGACGTTGACCGCGGTGTCGGTTTCGGGGCCGGCGACGTTGATCTTCGCTTTGGTGTTTTCCTGGGAGACCGCCCAGGCGAGACTGCCGCGCGGCATCGGGACCGCTGCGGCACTGAGATCGAAGCCGTCCTTGGTGACGGAGAAAAGTTTCGGCGACTTGGGATCCACCGCGGATTCGGCCCATTCCCGTTGTTTCAAGGCGGAGGGATCCGGTGCGGAAATCAGCCAGGAACGGAATCCCGTGGTCTTGGGAGCCAGATAATCCGGCTTGGCCTTGTCGGGCTGGGCGACCATTTCAGGGGACCACGAGTTCCAGGTGCCCACGAGATGGGGTTGGGTTGCCGTCGGAAGAATGGATGCGTCCGCGGTGATCCGTCGGTCGTCTCCCACTTCCTTTTGCAGCTCTCCGATGGCCATCAGCACGGCCAGACGCGCGTTTGCGAAGGCCCGTGCATTGGCCTCGCCGTTCGCGGAAGTGCGCAGGGAAATCGAGCTGAGAGACAGCAAACCTACGGCAATGACGGTGAGCAGGATCATCAGGCTCAACGTGACGACGAGGGCGAAGCCCTGCGCCCGGGGCGAGGTTTGGGTGTTCAGTTTCATGGGTTTGAAAATCTGTGAATGGATATGTCGGCTCGGCTGCCGACGGTTTAGGGATTTTAGATACGTTGTATTTACTTCGTAACTCAGATTGCAGAAAAATGCAATGGATGAAATGGCGGGAATTCCCGCTACCGGGAGGATTGAAGTCCGGTCTGTAAATGCGGGGGCGGGTTCGTAAAATCTGAGCCATCCACTCGGTGTAGCCACCGTTCAAGCTCCCTCCCAAGATCATCGCTGATTCAGAATTGTCGAGAAATTTTATGCAATTTATTTCCAATGCCGGACCGCACGACGCATTCAGCCCGTGATTGGGGCTTGTCAGGTGGATGAAAAACCGGATGCTCGGCGGCATCCGCCAGAAAGAACCAGCACCTGAAGTAAACCAGCAGTTGATCGCCGAGCGCCTGCAGATTTCGCGGGCGACCGTGTCCCGATGCTTTACCAACCACCCCGGCATCAACCCGGTGACCCGTGCCCGGGTGTTCCAGCTGGCGGCTGAAATCGGCTATGTTCACCTTCAAATGCGCAAACCCAGGGCGGCGCGGAGGAAAGACACGAAAAAAATCTTCGGAGTGCTGATTTGTTCGGCCGAGGAGGAATACAATCGCACCGATTACCAGAATCCGAGCGAGCAGATCCTCGCCGGAGTCACCGAGTGTGCCCACCTCAACGGAGTCGACATCGAGGTCCACCTCATCGACCCCAAGGCCTGCACCCTGGACAATCCCGCTTTCCTCCACATCGAGAAGCTCTGCGGCCGCTGGGATGGACTGCTTCTGGTCTATCCGTTTCCGAACCCGATCCTCGACCACCTGGCTCCCAAGGTGCCCTTGGTTTCCCTCGTCGAGCAGTTCGACCACACGGGGATCGATTGCGTGGATGTGGATCACTACAAGGGAATTTCCGCTGCGATCGAACATCTGGTGGAGTTGGGTCACAAGCGCATCGGCTTTTACACCCGTCGCTACGAAGTGGAGGCGAGTTGGTCCTTCCGGCGCTACGCCGCCTTTATGGAGGCGATGGTACGTTTGAGAATGCCGGTGGCGCTGAAAGATATCGTCAATGTCTTCCCATCACGGGAAGGCGATGACGAATCCAGCATCCGGTATGCCGTCGAGCGGACCCGCGACGGGGTGACCGCCTGGGTTTGCGCTGCGGACCACCAGGCCTATGAACTGGTGCATGGTCTGGTGAAAAGCGGCATCAAGGTCCCGGGGCAGGTTTCGGTCACGGGCTTCGATGGCATCGAAACCCCGCCGAATTCTCCGGAGCTGAGCACCATTGTCATCCCCTTCCGGGAAATCGGGATGACGGGCACCCAGCGGCTTTTCGAACGCACTCAGAAGCGTTTCGGCTCGGCCCAGCACGTCCTGATCGACTGCCGCCTCCGCGTGGGATCGACGGTGGGTCCTGTGAAAAAGTGATTTCCTTCCCTCTCGACCGCCCCCAGCGGCAGGTCGGCCGGACTGGAGAAATTCCGAGGCTGCCACGCCTCTAGCGGATATTGGCCCGCCCCTCCAGTCGAGCGGGAAAATCCTGTTGCTCTTCCGCGCTGGAAAAATACGCATTGGATTTCATTGCAAAATTGTGCAATTTATTCTTGTCGTTTTTTGACAGGCTCCCTATCAAACCCCTTGTGCCTGCCGTGGCCCGGGAAATTCGGAAACCCTGATTCGACGACGTTGACGACTCACACCGCAAGAATCGCCCGGCCCGCTCACCACACAAAAACTCACCCGGAAGGCGGAATACACCTCCATTCCAGACGCCATGAAACCTCCACTCACGCTCCTGAATCCAACGATTTCAAACCACAACCCGGCGCCCGAGAAGCGTCTGCGAACCGTTCCCAAAAGCCTCTCCTATCCGGACCCCGAGGGTACCTCGGACGGCCCGGTCATCATCAACGGCCAGGAATACCTGTGCATCCGCCAAGTCGACCGGATGCCGGCATTTCTCATGAGTGTCGTCTCGGATTCGGACTTATGGCTCTTCGTCGGCAGCAACGGCGGCTTCACGGCCGGGCGGATCGACCCCGACCACGCCGTGTTTCCCTATCAGACCGCGGACCGGATTCTCGACCAGCCGAATGCGAGCGGCGTGTTCACCCATCTGGTTTGTGGCGACGTCCACTGGGAGCCTTGGAACGGCCGCTGCCCGGCACCCGGCATCACCCGCAATCTTTACAAACACGTGGCCGGCACCAGCGTGCTGTTCGAGGAAATCCATCAGACGCTCGGCCTGACATTCCGTTGGGAACTTACCGCCAGCGAGCGCTTCGGACTGGTGCGGACCTGTCGCTTGGAAAACACCGGCGACCGCGCGCGCACGCTCGGCATGCTCGATGGCTGGCACCACCTGCTGCCCGCAGGCGTCACCCAGGAGACCTACGCCCGCTACAGCTATCTGGCGGCCGCCTACATGCGCCACGAGGCTTCCTCCGATTGCGGGCTCGGCATTTACACCCTCAATTCCGGCATCACCGACCGCGCGGAACCCTGCGAATCCCTCCGCGTGGCGTGTGCCTGGTCGCTCGGGCTCGACAACGCGACGCTTCTTCTATCAGACAGTCAGGTGGACGCGTTCCAGCGCGACGCCACGGTCCATCCGGAAACGGAAGTGCGCGGTGTCTTCGGTGCGCATCTTCTCGCCACACGGATCGAACTTGAGCCGTCGGCCTCCCAGGAATGGATCGTAGTCGCGGACACCCGCCTCGACCATGCCGATGTGGCACGCTTGCGCGAGCGGCTTCTCGACCCGGCACATCTCCGTGCGGAAGTCACCGCCGATCTCGCCGCCGGCGTGCTCGCCTTGAAGCGACGAATCGCGGGTGCCGGGGCCCTCCAACAGAGCGCGGAGTCCGGCACCAGCGTCCACCACTTTGCCAACGTGCTCTTCAACTGCATGCGCGGCGGCACGCTTCATGACAACTACCGCTTTCCTGGCAGCGACTTCAGCGCGTTTCTGAAATGCCGCAATCTCGACGTGCTCCGCCGCCATCATGAATGGGTGTCCTCGTTGCCCGAAGAATGCACCCTGCAGGAACTTTCCGCTCTCGCCGCTGCTCAAGGCGACCCGCAGCTCGCGCGCCTCGCCGGAGAATACCTCCCCATCTGTTTCAGCCGCCGCCATGGCGACCCCAGCCGCCCGTGGAACCGTTTTGAAATCCACACCAAGGACGCCGAGGGCCGCCCGCTCTTCGCCTACGCCGGCAACTGGCGCGACATCTTCCAGAACTGGGAGAGCCTCGCCTACAGCTATCCGCTTTGCTTCGGGTCGATGATTTCAATCTTCCTCAACGCCTCCACCGCCGACGGTTACAATCCCTATCGGATCACCCGCGCGGGCGTCGACTGGGAGGTCTTCGACGCCAGCGACCCGTGGAGCCACATCGGCTACTGGGGCGACCACCAGATCATCTATCTCCTCCGCCTGTTGGAGGGCCAGGAACACTTCAGCCCGGGCCTGCTCACCACCCGCCTCAACGACCGCTGCCATACCTATGCGAACGTGCCCTACGAAATCGGCGGCTTCGACGAACTCGTGCGGGACCCGAAACACTCCATCCATTTCAACGAAACCCTCCACCAACAGCTCACCGAACGTGCCGGACTCATCGGCGGCGACGGCAAACTGCTAGCAGGTAGGGACGGTGAAATCGTTCTCGTCTCGCTCGCGGAAAAACTCCTCGTCCCGCTGCTCGTCAAGCTCAGCAACCTCGTCCCCGGCGGTGGCATCTGGCTCAACACCCAGCGCCCCGAGTGGAACGACGCGAACAACGCGCTCGCCGGCTGGGGCCTCTCCGTCGTGACCGTCTGTTACATGCGCCGCTACCTGGCCTTCCTCGACTCCCTGTTCGACGCCCGCGCCGCGGCGGAGTTCGAGCTGTCCGAGCCGGTCGCCGCGCTTCTCGCGAGCATGACAGAAATCCTGCCGCGGGCCGCCGCGACCCACTCGGACGATACCGCGCGTTTCCGCGTTACCGAAGCCCTCGGCCGTGCCGGCGAAAAACACCGCCGTGCGGTCTATCAGCGTCATGCGCCGGAATTCACGACGGTGGGAATCGCCGCCGTGCGCGGGTTCATCACCGTTGCGCTCGCCGCAGTCGACGCCACACTCACCGCCAACCGCCGCGACGAACACCTTTTCCACAGTTACAATCTGTTGGAAATCCGCGACGGCAAGGCCCTCGTCCATCATCTCGACCTGATGCTCGAAGGCCAGGTCGCCGCGCTCAGCAGCGGTATCCTGAAACCCGCCGAGGCCCTCGGTCTGATGGTCGCCCTGCGGGACAGTGCGCTCTATCGGGAGGACCAGAACAGCTACCTGCTCTATCCGGACCGCGTCATCACCCCGTTCGCCGAGCGCAACACCCTGCCGGTGGACTGGAAGACCCGGATCCCGCGCCTCGCGGAATCCATCATTGCCGGTGGCCGCGACCTGATCCGCATCGACGACGGCGGGCGCGCCCATTTCCATCCGGATCTAACGAACGCGCGCGACCTCGAAGCCAGGCTCGACCGGATCTCCTCCGAACCGGATCAGGCGGACGCCGTGCGGGCCGACCGCGCAGGGGTGCTGGAGCTTTGGGAGCAGGTGTTCCACCACCGCTCGTTCACCGGCCGCAGCGGCGCAATGTTCGCTTTCGAAGGACTGGGCAGCATCTACTGGCACATGGTCGCCAAGCTTCTGCTGGCCTTGCAGGAAATCCACACCCGCGCTGCCAGTGAAACTCCGGACGCCGCGGAGACGCAGCTGCTCGCCGGGATTTACGGGGAGATCCGCAATGGGCTGGGCTTCACCAAGAATTCCAAGACCTACGGCGCGTTCCCGACCGATCCCTACTCCCATTCGCCCCGCCACCGCGGCGCGCAGCAGCCGGGAATGACCGGCCAGGTCAAAGAGGAAATCCTTACCCGCATGGGTGAACTCGGCGTTCTCATCGACGGTGGATGTGTGCGATTCCACCCTGTCCTGCTCAAACACGGCGAGTTTTTCACCACGCCGCACACATTTGAATTCATCGACCTCGAAGGCGGACTGCAAACCTGGAATCTCGGCCCGGGCACACTCGCCTTCACCGCGTTCCAGGTCCCTGTCTGTTATGTTCTCGGCGATCACGCCGCGATCACCCTCGAATTTTCCGATGGCGGATCAACCACGATTGAAGGCAATCTTCTGTCGCCGGCGGAAAGCCGCCAGTTGTTCGAGCGCAGCGGCAGCATCCGCACCATCACCGTCACGATTCCGGAAACCCAGCTCTGAGGCCAATGTGAAAACCCATGAAATTATCGATTAAGGAAAAGATCGGCTACGGCCTCGGAGATACCGCAAGTAATCTTGTCTGGGCGACCTTGATGTCGTTCATCATGTATTTCTACACCGACGTGTTCGGGATCGCCGCGGCGGCGGTCGGTACCATGTTCCTGTTCGCTCGGGCCTTCGACGGGGTCACCGATTTCATGGCCGGGGCCATCGCGGACCGGACCAACTCGCGCTGGGGGAAATTCCGCCCCTATCTGCTTTGGATGTGTCTTCCGCTGGCCATCGTCACCGTGCTCACCTTCACGGTCCCGGACTTCGATCCGACCGGCAAGCTGATCTACGCCTGGATCACCTACAACCTGCTGATGATCTTCTATACGGCGATCAACATTCCCTACTCCGCTCTATCAGGAGTGATGACGGATGATCCGCTCGACCGCACCAGCCTCAATTCCTACCGCATGGTGCTCGCCCAGTGCGGCGGCTTCCTCATCAACGGCGCGACCCTGCCGCTTGTCGCCTGGTTTGGAAATGGCAACGAGGCCCGTGGTTTCCAGCTCACCACCGCGCTCTTCGGACTGCTGGTAATCTGTTTGTTCCTCGTCACCTTCGCCACCACCAAGGAGCGTATCCAGCCCAAGCCGGAGCAGAAAACCACGCTGCGTGGTGATCTATCCACCCTGTTCAGGAACAAGCACTGGGTCATCATGTTCGCCGCCGGGATGCTCGACCTGACATTCATCATCATCCGTGCCGCCACGCTGGTTTACTACTGCAAGTATTTCCTCAACTTCGATGAGGCGCGCACCACGACGTTCCTGCTGCTAGGAAACGTGGGATTCATCGTGGGTGCCATCGCCACCCGCTTTCTTGTCCGCGCCGTCGGGAAAAAAACCGGCCTCATCACCGCGCACGTCATTCTAGCAGTCACTGCCGCCGCCACCTTCTGGGTGCCGCCGCAGTATGTCTGGCTGGTCATGGCCATGCAGATCCTCCACACCATCGGCGGCGGGTTCAATGCGACCCTCTACTGGGCGATGATCGCCGACACCGCGGATTTCTCCGAGTGGAAATTCAAGGTGCGCACCACCGGCATCGTGTTCTCCGCCACCACCTGCTCGCAGAAAATCGGGATGGGCATCGGTGGCGCGGTCACGGGCTACCTGCTGACCAGCTTCGGCTATGTCGCGGGTGCCGCCCAGACCGCCCACGCGAATCACGGGATTCTGTTACTGGTTAGCCTGATCCCGGCCGCGGGCTTCGCCTTCGTCGCCTTCCTGTTCACCGGTTATGGACTCAACGAGGAGGTCTGCAAGACCGTCCGCGAGGATCTCGCCGCACGCAGAGCGGGTTAGAACATCAGCCTGGAGGATTTTCCGCCAGCCAGGCGTCCATGCCGCCGGTGACGTTCTTGACATCGGTGAATCCGTGGTCGAGCAGCAGTTGCACGGCCTTGGCGGAGCGGCCGCCGGCCTTGCAGTGGACCAGGATCTCGCGGGTGGCTGGCAGGCTGGCCAGTTGGGTGGATAGGGTTTGCAACGGAATCAGGCGCGAGCCTTCGATGTGGGCGGCGGAGTATTCATCCGGCTCGCGGACGTCGATGAGCACGCCTTGGAAATTTCCTTTGAGGATGTCGCGGAGTTCGGTGGTGGTGATCGATTGCATGTGTTCAGGGGTAAAGGCGCAGGAAGCGGGGGCGGTGGTTTCGGAATTCGAGACGCTGGTGATTTCCGGGTGGTCGCCACAGAGGCGGCATTGCGGATCGCGGTTCAGCTTGAGGGAGCGGAAGACGCTGTTGAGCGCGTCATAACAGGTGAGTTTGCCGAGCGGGACCTGGCCGATCCCGAGGATCAGCTTGATCGCCTCCATGGCCTGGAGTGAGCCGATGATGCCGGGCAGCACGCCGAGCACACCGGCTTCCTGGCAGGACGGGACACTGCCGGGCGCGGGCATTTGCGGCAGCAGGCAGCGATAACAGGGACCGCCGAGATGCGGGGCGAAGACACCGGTCTGGCCTTCGAAGCGGTGGATCGCGCCGTAAACCAGCGGTTTTCCCAACAGAAACGCGGTGTCGTTGGTCAGGAAGCGGGTGGGGAAATTGTCCGAGCCGTCGACCAGGATGTCGTAGGAGCTGGCAATCCGCATCGCGTTTTCCGGGGCGAAGCGGACCGGGTGCGGTTCTAACTGGATGTGAGGATTCACCTCGCGCAGTCTCGCGGCGGCGCTTTCGAGTTTGGGTTTCCCGATCCATGACTCGCCGTGGAGGATTTGGCGCTGGAGATTCGAGGCGTCCACCACGTCGGCATCGACGAGACCGAGCCTGCCAACACCGGCAGCTGCCAGATAGAGCGCGGCCGGCGAGCCAAGCGCACCGGTCCCGATCAGCAGCACGGATGCGTTTTTCAAACGCAATTGTCCGGCCTCGCCCACCGCGGGAATGAGCAGGTGGCGCGAGTAGCGGAGCAACTCCGCCGGTGAAAGTCCGTCTGGCATGGCGGCGGAAGATTGCAGCGGAAACGTCGCTGGTCCAAGACTGAAAAGCATTTTGCGCAAGCCTGAATTGTGCTAGCGTGGATCTATGGCTGAAACTCAATCCTCATTCATGTTGAGCCCCGGAGACCCCGCTCCGGATTTCGCGCTGCCGGATGCCGACGGCAAAATCATGACCCGTGCGGCCGTCGCAGGTGAGCGTGGATTGCTGGTCGTATTCGCCTGCAACCATTGTCCTTTCGTCATTCATCTGGCGAACGCACTCGGCGAATTCGCCCGCGAAATTTCGCTGCAGGGCGTGAATACGGTCGCCATCAACTCGAATGATCTGGCGAAATACCCGCAGGACGGACCGGAACCCATGAAGGCGTTCGCTGCCGAGCGGAGTTGGAATTTTCCCTATCTGCTGGACGAATCGCAGCAGGTCGGCAAGGCCCACGGCGCGACGTGCACGCCGGATTTTTTCCTCTTCGATGCGGAGGGAAAACTCTTCTACGCGGGGCAGTTCGACGACACGCGGCCCCGCAGCGGCATCGAGCCGCACGCCGGAGATTTGCGCGAGGCGGTGCGGCGGATGTTGGCGGGCGAGGCACCGCTGGCCCGGCCGTATCCGAGCAGCGGTTGCAACATCAAGTGGAAGCCCGGGAACGAGCCGGTCGCGCAGCGGTATTGAAATTGACCCCTGCCCAAGTGGCGATGAAGCTGCCGCCGTGCGTTCGATATTGGTTACGGGAGGAAATGGGGGTCTCGGTCTCGGGATCGCGCGCTATTTCCTCGCAAACGATCCTGATGCCAGCGTCTGGCTGGGCGTCCGGTCGAATCGTGGGCAGGCCGAAATCCTCGCCGCGGAATTTTCCGGCCGTTGTCGGTTGATCGAGCTCGAAGTCACCGATCCCGAGGCGTGGAAGTCCGCCGTCTCGGAGATCATAGAAACCGCCGGTCGCCTCGACGTCCTCGTGAACAACGCGGGCATGCACCGCGACTTCCTGCTCGCCGCGATGCCGGACGAGGCGTGGCACTCGGTCATCGCGGCGAATCTGGATGCGGTGTTCCACGGCTGCCGTGCGGTGGTCACGCCGATGATGCGTCAGCGCTTCGGCCGCATCGTCAACATCGCTTCGCTCAGCGCGGTGCTGCCGCCGTTAGGTCAGACGAATTACGCCGCGGCCAAGGCCGGCGTGGTGGCGTTCGGCCAGACGCTGGCCAAGGAAGTCGCCCGCGCGGACATCACGGTGAACTCGGTGCTGCCCGGTTTCATCGAGACCGAAGCGCTCGGCGGCATGGATGAAGAGGCGCGGAAGTCGGCGAAACGCGGCATCCCGATGCGCCGCTTCGGCAAGCCGGAGGAAGTCGCCGCGGCGGTCTTTTTTCTAGCAAGCGCGGAAGCTTCCTATGTCACCGGCGCCGCCCTGAAAATCGACGGCGGAATTTTCTAACTACAAAAACATGCAAGGCGAGGAACTGAGACTGAAGATCAAGGAGATGATGGTGGAGGAGCTGATGCTCGAACAAGCGCCGGAGGACATCACGGATACCATCCCGATTTTCGGAGCCGGCGGCCTCGGTATGGATTCGGTGGACGCGCTGCAACTCGTGGTCGGATTGGAAAAAACCTTCGGCCTGAAAATCGGCAACTCGGACGCGGCGAAGGGCATTCTCGAAAGCGTGGAAACCATCGCCAGGGAGATCGAGAAATCCGCCTAGCAGCGCGGATTTCCTGGCTGGCATGAAGGCGTTTTTCATTTTCCTGCTCAAGCTGGTGCTGACCGGGTTGTGCCTGTGGTGGGCGTTCTCGCAGGTGGATTTTAAAAGCTCGGTTTTCACCGAGCCGGGTGCGATCGACTACCGCTGGCTTGCCGCGGGAGCCGCGCTGGCGGGGATTTCCATCGTGCTCCAGGGGCTGCGCTGGTGGTGTTTCCTGCACGCGCAGGCGCTGCCGGTGAGTGTCGGCCGGTCGGTCGAGCTGACGATGATCGACAGCCTTTTCAGCCTCGCCTCGGTGAGTGGCATCGGTGGCGATGCCGCGCGGATCCTGCTGCTGATGCGCGACCACCCAGGGCGCAAGCTGGTCATCGCAACCGCGGTGATGGCGGATCATCTCGCCGGGCTGGTTTCGCTGGCGCTGCTGTTTTTCATCATCTCGGTTGCGAGATTCGACGCTCTGGTGGATCAGAGCATCCTCGGCCGCGGCGTGATCCATTTCGCCTGGTTCTATCTGGGAGGCGGACTGGCGATGGTGTTGATGATTTTCATTTGTGCCTCCCCGCCCGTGCACCGGCGGATCCATCTCAACGACCGCTTCGCCCGGTGGCCGTTCATGAAGCGGATTCCGGAGTTATATGATGTCTATCGGACGAAGTGGCGGCATGCCCTCGCCGGATTGCTGGTCTCGTTCGTCATGTTGTTCGCCTATTTTTCCTCGTATTACTGCGGCATGCGCGCCGTCGGCGGGCACGCGGAATTCGGTGCGGTCATCTCCGCGATGCCGGTGATCGACGCCATCAGCGGCATGCCGATTTCGGTGGCCGGAGTGGGCGTTCGGGAGAAACTTTTCGAAGTGTTGATGAAGGACCTCGCCGGAGTGCCGGCGGAAATCGCGGTCGCCGCCTCGCTCGCGGGTTTCGCCTGCAACGTGCTGTGGGCAGGGCTCGGAGCGTTGTTTTTCCTGAAGAAACGCGACCGCATCAGCGTCGGGGAGCTGGATTTGGAGCGGGGCAACGACCCCTGAGGAATTTCATCGTCTCCCACGGATTCCTCATGTAGGAATTGCAGCCAGCTAACAAAACCCATGAAGGTCACCCCCCTCTTCGTCATCCTCGGCCTCTCAGGCGCGGGTCTGCTCTCGGGTCTAACGGCTCGGCGGATGACTCAGCAGGCTGCTGTCGTTCCAGCGCCAGTTCTCGTGGAGAAAAAGTCCACCGGTGTTGTGAAGATCCCGGAAACCGCCATTTCCAAACCCGACAAAACCGCGCCGATCCCGGTTCCGCTGCCAGCTTCCACCGACACCGTGGAAATCCTGCTCGCCGTGGACGACGCCACGCTCTATCCACGCCTCGCCGCGTGGCTGTTGGGTGCCGGTGAGGAGGACATCGCGGCGTATTGGAACGGCTACCGGACAATGCAAAACCGGAAGACCTACATCGCCGATCTGGTGTTCATCAACTGGACCCGCCTGAACCCGGCCGGAGCCATCGCCGCCGTCGCCGGGACCAAGGACGACTATTTTCCGTGGTGGGCGTGGACCGCACATGATCCGCAGGCCGCACTGGCAGCCGCCATCGCCACGTCGCCCAAGATGGTGGGCTGGGTGGCGCGGGGAATCGGCGGATTTCACCCGGACTGGCTGCGCGAGCATCTGGACCGGATTCCCGAAGAGAGCCGGTCGAGGGCGTTTTCCTCGTTCAAGGAGGTGGGCGATACGGAAAACCCGTTGGAAACGCTCAGGTTCATCCGGGAAAATTCGATGGGTTTTGACAAGGGGATCTTCAAATCCCTGGTGCAGAAGGATCCGTGGGAAGCCTTTGAATGGATGCAACAAAACCCATCCCTGCTAACGGATCGCTATCGGTCGGAGGATGGTCCGCTGGGCATCCTGCTCGATACGATGATCACCGATCATCCCGACGACCTGAAGCGCCTTGTCGCCCAAACGCCCTCCGGCGAACTGAAGCGGAAGATGGAAGCCGCGATATTTGAAAACCTGCTGGCAACCGATCCCGCGGCGGCCATTGCCGAGGCCAAGGCGACGGATTCCGCCGTCATCGCTGCGGAGCGATTTGCGAAAATCGGCCTGGGCCTGATCAAGACCGATCCGGAGCAAGCCTTTGAAATGGTGAAAAAACTGATGGAGATCAATCCCGGCGGGCGGGCCACATCGACGCGGGTGGAATATCCGAATGGAAGCTCAAGCTGGGGTGGTTCTGAGAACGGAAGCACCGAACTGATTGCCGCGCTGATCGCCAGGGATCCCGGGAGGCTGATGGAAATGGCCATTCCTCCCGACGGCGGGAAACCGAACCAATCGCCGTTTTTCTCCCGGGCCGCCGGGCAATGGGCGAACCAGGATCTCCTGTCCTACGCGAACTGGGTGAACCAGCAAACGGACCCGGGCATCCGCGAAGCCGCCGTCGGTCCGGTGATCAACCAGCTGTCGCAGCTCGGCCAGTTCACCGAGGCGCTCGAATGGGCGCGGAGCTCGGAAACCACCGAGAACGGTTACCTAACCAGTATTTTCTATCAGTGGGGTAGGGCGGATCCCGCAGGCGCTGCCGGTTGGTTGGAAACCTCCGGATTGTCCGCGGAGAAAACCGCCGCACTTCAGGACCGCATCAAAAGGATTTCCAGCCAGAACGACGAATGAAATCCACTTCCGTTTATTTCTCCGCCAAGGTCGGTGGCGTTCTGGGCTTCCTGGCGATGGCAGTGGTTGGTTGGAATCTGGCAGAAGCGCCGGTGGCTTCGACCAAAGAGCCCGCCGCCGAACCGAAAAGCCGGCGGGGAGACCGGGAAACGCGCCGTTCCAAGTCTACCGGACCGGGCACGGTTGCCGGGAAGAGGCTTGAGTCGATTCGCGCCGCCAGTACTCCAGAAGCCCGGCTCCGCGCGACATTCGATCTGGCGAATTCCCTTTCGTCCTCGGAAATCGCCGCCTGGCTCAACGGCGACTGGTTCACCATCCGAGGCGGACCGGAGCGGCTGCTTTTCCGAAACATCCTGCTGGCCCGCTGGAGGGAAATGGATCCGGAAGCGCTGCTCGTCTGGTCATTCAAGAACGATACCAGTGCAGGTCGGAACGTGCTCGCCTTGTGGACGGAAAAGGAACCGCAGAGGCTGATCGAGTTTTTCAAGAGTCACCCGGACGAGGTCGCGGAGTTGCGGGCGTTAAGAAATCTCGCCAAAGCCCATCCCGCGCTCGCCTTGCAGCGCCTTCAGGAAATGGCCGTTGAAGGAATCTCCACCAAGGGAGTGGGCAACTCGTTCGACCTGCTCCGCCAGCTGGCGGAAAAATCCCCGTCCGCCCTGGAGGCCGCGCTGGATTCCCTGCCGCCTGCCTTGCGGAGCCAAGCGGAATCAGCACTTTGCGGACAGCGGCTTGCCATCTCGTTTTCCACGGAGATCCGCGCTCTGTGGTATCGGCCCGACGGGTGGAAGGTTTTCGAAGCCAATGTCTCCCAGGAGCTTCAAGGGAAAGTCTTCGACGAACTGGCCAACATGCCGCCTGCCTGGAAATCATCGATCGCGGAGAATTATTACAATTTCATCAGCGAGGAAAATGCCGGCAAGTGGCTGGACGCGGATCTGGCAGGACTCGGATTCAGTGCGGTACAGGTGAAACGGCTTCGGACGAACGCCCTGGAAAATCTGGCGAGAAAGCATCCGGAAGAGGCTCTCAAGCGCATGGGTGGGATGGATTTGAACGCCAACAACCGGCAGAACCTGATTTCCAACATGTTTTCCCCATTGGCAGACGAACCAGAAAAAGCAGAGGCTTTGATCGCCCGGCTGGATTCCGAAGAGGATCGAAAACACGCCCGAACCACGCTGGATGCCCGCAAAAGCGGACAAACCCAGGCCAAGGCCGCGAATCCGGCGGAATGGCTGGAGAAAATCAGCGCGGTCGATCCCAAGTCGGCGGGAAATGCGTCGCAGTATGTTTATCAACTGGAGCAGTGGGACACCGCTAAGCTCGCGGAATTGAACAAGCAGTTCCAAGCGATGTCGGATGATAGAAAATTGCAAACCGCCCAGGTGATCGCCGCTGGTAGACGATACGGTGATTCCAATTCACCGGTCACGGGCGAGGCGATCCGCTATCTGGTCGTCAATCCGGTGGCCCGCCCGGAAGGGCAGAATCAGAATGATTCGGACACCGATCCCTTGCGCATGGCTTCCGAATACGCCTCGAAGCTGGCGATCAAGGATCCTGGAGCCGCCAGCGAGTGGGTGGGCACCCTGCCTGCCGGAGATGCCAAGCTTTGGGCGCAGAAAAACGTGGCGAAGAACTGGGCGGTTTATGATCCGAAGGCCGCCGAACAGTGGGTGGCGTCACTTCCCGCGGACGCCCGCCACGAGGTTCAGAGTTTCATGAAGAAGTAGGAATGACCCGATGCAGAAAACCCATCGGATCCCAATAGGACCCCAAGGCCACCGACCAGTGGTTCAAGAGCCTCTCCGCGACGGTCCAGGCCGAGATTCTGAAAATACGAAGCAGGGGAAATGAAACAACTCGAGGAGGGGCGATATCCGATCGCCCGGTCCATGGAGAGACAATGGAGGGCGCGATTCTCATCTCATTGGCTTTTCATGGGCACGGCGGACGGATTCCGCCGCTCCCTGTGGAATTTCATCGGAGCAATGCGGAGGGATGTTGCTGCTGTGAGCGAACGAGGCTTGTTTCGCCGCTAGCAGGCTGGCAACACCCCGACAATCGGCAGCAGGCCGCAATCAGTCCGCGGGCAGGGACTTACTTGTGCAGGATCTTCGTAACCTTCGGAGCGCGCAGACGGTGCGGCTCAGGAAGGTTCGAGCCTAGCAGAGGGCGGCAGTAATTCATGAAATCCTGGGTCACACCGTTGCCTTCCGCATTGATGAAATTGTCCGGCATGTGGCGGGTCTTGCCGGCGACGTTTTCAATCGGCACGAGCTGATAGTCCACGCTGTAGTCGAGCACCGGACGCTTGATGGCCACCGAGCCGTCGACGTTGTCCCACATCGCGAACTGCACGGCTTTCTCGCCGACTTCGCGCGCCTCGCGGGCGTCGCGGTCCGACTGGATGCCCATGAACGAGCGCTGCAAGTAACCGAATGTATCGGAACGCACGCGCTTGATCCCCAGTCCCTTGCGGATCTCGTTGGAGAGCAGGTCGCCGAGCGCCCCGGTGCCGGAAAGCTGGACGTTGCCGTGGGAATCGCGCTCCTCGACGCCAAGCAGTTTCACGATCATCGCGGTGCCGTCGGGATCGGAAATGCCTTCGGATACGGCGATCGTACAAAGGCCGTGCTTTTGATAGACGCGGTCCACGTCGGCGAGGAACGTGTCCATTTTGAAATGGCGCTCCGGCACGTAAACCAGGTGTGGCCCGTCATCCACATACTTCTGTGCGAGCGAGGAAGCCGCAGTTAGGAAGCCTGCGTGGCGACCCATCACGACGCCGATGTAAACGCCCTTCAGCGCGCGGTTGTCGAGGTTCACCCCGGAAAACGCCTGCGCCACGAAACGCGCCGCCGAGCCGAAGCCCGGGCAGTGGTCGTTTTCCTCAAGGTCGTTGTCGATTGTCTTCGGAATGTGGATCGCGCGCAGCTCGTAGTTCGCTTCCTTCGCCTGCTCGTTGACGATGCGGACGGTGTCGGACGAATCGTTGCCGCCGACGTAGAAAAAGTAACGGATGTCATGCGCCTGCATGACCTTGAACATCCGCGCGCAATATTCCTCATCCGGCTTGTCCCGAGTGGAAAGCAGGCCTGACGACGGCGTGCCGGCGACTTGCTCCAGGTTGTGGGTGGTCTCGCGGGTGAGATCGACAAAGTTCTCGTCGACGATGCCGCGGACGCCGTGGACCGCTCCGTAAATGGAAGTCACCTGGCTGAATTTACGGGCTTCGAGGGCGACACCGACGATGCTTTGGTTGATCACGGGAGTGGGGCCACCACCCTGTGCGACAAGGACTTTACCTTCTAAACGGTTGCTCATGGGGCGGCGAGAATTGACAAAACCTCCTGAGATGCAAGCCCGGAAACCCGCCGGACCGCGAGTCTCCAGTCTCGCCTGCGAAAGTGCTGACAAAGCGCGGCGGCAACTGCCTCATTCCCTTTGACCTTCGTTTCTTCCGGGTGACTCAAGACTCACGCGCCCGTGACCCCTTCCCACGTGAGCGGTCCCCCGGAGATTCAGAATCGCGCTTGCGCGGCCTGGCTGGGCGGCGAGCATGCCCCATGATTTGCCCTTCCTCGCGCACCGCCGCACTCGGTCAGCTGGGTGAATTCCTCACCCGCGCCGGACTTTATGCCCGCGACCGGAACCAGGTGAAGCCCGGTCATCCGTCGGTTTCCCGGCTTTCTCCCGCCATCCGCCACCGCTTGCTCACCGAACAGGAGGTAACTGCGGCGGTTTTAGGCGTCCACTCGTTCGGGCGGGTGGAAAAATACATCCAGGAGGTTTACTGGCGGCGGTATTGGAAATCCTGGCTCGCCCTGCGTCCCGAAGTCTGGAGCGACTACCTCACGGATCTGGCGGAAACGGGTGAGGATCCCGCGGTCCGGCGCATCGAGGACTCAAAATCCGGAAACGCCGTAATCGATCATTTCGCAAGCGAGCTGGTGACCACCGGCTACCTCCACAATCACGCGCGGATGTGGTTCGCCGCCTGGTGGGTGCATGAGGCCCGCCTGCCATGGCAATCCGGCGCGGCATTTTTTTTCCGGCATCTGCTCGATGGGGATCCAGCTTCGAACACCCTTTCATGGCGTTGGGTGGCCGGCCTGCAGACTCCCGGAAAAACCTACCTCGCCCGCCGCGGGAATCTTGAAAAATACCTGGCCCCGGAGCTTCTCGCATCTCTATCAAGTGGCCTCGCCGCCTTCGAGAATCCACAGGCGCTCCAGCCGGGACCCGTTTCAAAACCACCGATCACCTGCACGGACTGGCCGCAAGAGACGGTTGATCGTTCAGCCGATATCGGACTTTGGATTCACGAAGAAGATCTTTCGCTGGAAAACTCCGCTCTCGGGCGACAATCATTTTCCACCGTCATCGTAACGGCGGATATCGGGACTTGGGAGCATCAGCGGTTTCCCTCCCTGAAAAGGCAATGGATCACCAATGCCCTCCAGGATGCCGCCACGCGTGCCGAAGGCCATTGGAAAAATCCGGTGACCCTCGAAACCCACGCACCTCACGGTGATGCGATCCTTCGCTGGACGAAATCCAATCACCTCCAACAGATAGTGACCCTGCGTCCTGAAGTCGGTCCCTTGCACGATTCGCTGCCGGTGCTCCGCGCATCGCTCGCCCAGGCCGGCGTTCGCTTGATTCTCATCGACCGTCCCGAGGATCTGAAGATCCGGCACTTCGCGACCGGCGGATTTTTCCCCTTCTGGGAGCGCCTGCGGAAGACGCTCGTCGCAACCCCGCAGCAGCGGGAGATTCAAACTCTCATGGAATACACCGATTGAACTCGTCCGGAAAACAAGTGCTCATCGTCGGCGGCGGCCTCGCCGGTTTGGCATGTGCCATCCGACTGCACGAAGCGGGTGTCCGGCCGGTCATCTTCGAAGCGGGCGATGCTCCCGGCGGGCGCGTGCGGACCGACCGGTTGAATGGCTTTCTGTTGGACCGAGGGTTTCAGGTCTATCTCGATGCCTACCCCGAAGCCGGGATTCTGTTGGATAAGAAAAGCCTCGATCTGCAATCGTTCAAACCCGGTGCCCTCGTCTATCAGGGTGGCCGGATGTGGCGGGTCATGGATGTTTTCCGGGATCCCCGCCACCTGTTGGCGAGTGCCGTCGCGCCGATCGGATCCATCCCTGACAAGCTGCGGGTGGCATGGTTGAAGTGGCGGCTCGCTCGCACGAGCATCGCGGAAATCGCCGCCCACGAGGACATGACCACGGAGGACTATCTCAGGCGCGCGGGGTTCTCTCCACGGATCATCGACGGGTTTTTCCGTTCGTTCTACGGGGGGATTTTTCTTGAACGGGAACTGCGCACGTCCAGCCGCATGTTTGAATTCACCTTTAAAATGTTCTCGCAAGGCAGCGCGGCTCTACCCGCCCGGGGGATGGGTGAAATCCCACGCCAGCTCAGCTCCCGGCTGCCTGATGGAACAATCCGGTTAGGCGCGCGGGTCACGGAGATCTTCCCCGGCGGCATCACCCTGGAATCCGGCGGGCAGATTACAGGCGACGCCGTGGTGGTGGCCACGGATGCGGCCTCCGCGGCGCGGTTGATTCCCGGAATGGCAGGAACGGAGCCCGCCTGGCGATCCGTCACTTGCCTCTATTTCGCCGCCGTGCGCTCACCGCTGCGCGAGGCGATCATCGCGCTCAACGGCACGGGCAGGGGCTTGGTGAACAATGTCTGCGTACCATCCGATGTGGCGCCGGACTACGCGCCGCCGGGGCAGGCCTTGATTTCGGTTTCGGTGTTAGGACTGCCGGAGCCGGCCGATTTGGAATCCCGGGTGTTGGCGGAACTGGAAGGATGGTTTGGCCCCGATGTGCGAGCGTGGCGGCACCTGCGGACTGAGCGGATCGCGCGGGCGCTGCCCGAACAGGCACCCGGCGTCGGCCTCGTCGGCCCGGGCTTCCGCAACCACGCTGGCATTTTTGCCTGCGGCGACCATCTTTGGAGCGCCTCCATCGAAGGTGCCATCATCTCCGGCCTGCGGACGGCGGACTCGATTTTAGAACGATGAATGACCACCATGCCCTCCATTTTCCACACCAGCACTCCACTCGCCGCCAGCGTGGAAACGATGTTCGCCTTCCACAGCGATCCACACAATCTCACGGAAGTGATGCCGCCGACCTTGATCCTCGTCAGCCTGAAAACCGATGGCCCGGCGCAGGAAGGGCGCTTGATCGAGCTACATTGCCGGGATTGGTGGGTGATTCCCATGCGCTGGACCTGCCGCTGGAAAACGGTGCGGCCGCCTCATCTGCTCGTGGATGAGATCGTCAAGGGCCCGTTCACCGTCTTCATCCACGAGCACCGCTTCGAAGAGCGGGGGACGGGTGGTTGCGTCATGCATGACACGGTCACCTATCAGTGGGGCCGCTCGTGGTGGGGGCGGCTGGTTTCCGAGACCGGTGTGCGGATCTATCTGACGCTGTTGTTCAAATATCGCCACCACCGCACCCGGAAATGGGCGCTTGCAGCCTGATGCTGGAAATCGATCCAATGAATTTGAAAAATCCTCCCTGCCCGTGGCTGCCCGACGTCGGGGAAATCCACGATTTCTCCATCACCCGACGCCACGGCGACTTCCGGGGACGGGCGTTCTATCTGGATGCGCTGCGCTACGCCCAATCCCAGTGGATCTCCCGCAAGCCAGCCCAGGCGATTCTCCAGCTGAACAAAGCGTGGATGGCGGATTTGGAAGCGGAGGCCCCCGACCCGTCTCTTCTATCAGATCCTTATCGCGCTCTCGTCTGGATTCTCCAAACCGCCTCCACGCAAGACTGCGGCTATCTCGGAAATCCCGTTCGCCATTTCCAACACCTCGCCAGCCGCATGTCCGGCCCCCGCGCCGAGATCCGCGCTTGGCGGGCCTGGCTGTGCTTTCACCTCGCCGAGCAGGTTCTCAATCCCGCCGAATATCCGCGGGACGGCGAGCAAATCGCCCGCGAAGGACTGTGGATTCCCAGTTTCCAGAGGGTGCGACACGAGGTGAACTTTAGCGTCGCTCTGTGAGCGTCCATGCCCCTGAGAAGCGCGAAGCTTCTTCATTTGCATTTCAAGTCGCGTCCCGGCCTCAAATTAAGTTAGCGACTATAATGCCCCGTACCCGTGGAGGTAAATGCGGTGGTTGCGCAGGGAAGCATCACGCTCTTACCTGGGGAGGCCTGCCGGGAGCGATCCGGGCAGGAGTCAGCAGAGGCCATAGTAGTTGAGGAAACGAGCCGGGGGCGAGATGCCCGTGTAAACAACGATACCGGAAGATTGACTCCGCTGCGCTCCGTCCATGCGGGATGGCTTCGCAGGTTTTTCTGAGCTGCTATCGCAG
>JBGSTM010000366.1:0-9066 GCA_041736495.1 Akkermansiaceae bacterium | reverse complement strand
CTCCGCAGGCCTGGCGGTGGACGCCGCGACCGGCGGGCTTTCCCATGGTGCGGGAACCGTGTTAGGCGCGCTCGGCGGCGGCATCGTCGCCTGGTTCAAGGGCGGCAGCCTGCCGGACCTGCGGATCTCTCTAACCGGCGGCATGAAACTCGGCACCGGCGAGGGGAAATCCCTGACCATGGGCCCGCCCCGCAATCCGAATTTCCCGTGGATCCTGCTGGACGGCGTGCTCTCGCGCTACCGCCAGATGCTGGCCCGCGCCCATGGACGGCGGGATGAGGAAATCCTCGATGGCGACGATGTCGGGCTGACCCGCGGTTTTCCGGCGGAGCGGAGGTCGGTGCTGGCGAAGTGGTTCAACACTTGTTTGAAAGGTTCGCCTAACCGGGCGCTGGAGCCCGAGGTGTTCGCCGCGCTAGTGGATTCCCTGGAAGAAGCGGGCCGGTGAATTGGCACATTCAGTGAGGCCTCACTTCACCTTGGCCCACTCCTCGCGCAGCACGGGATCGAGAATCGCCTGCCATTTTGCGTAGCCCGCAGCATTCAGATGGAGGAGGTCGCCGACGAAATAGGCCGGATCCGGCTGGCCTTGGGCATCGACAAGGTAGCTGGTGGAGTCGAGAAAACGCAGCCAGTCCTTGTCGGCGGACCAGGCTTGTAACCGCACATTGAGCTCCTTCACCTGCGGAGTTTGGAGCGCACGCTTGGGCGCGATTTTCACCGAATTGAGGATCACCCGGGCCTTGGGAAACCGCTCGTGCGTCATGCTGAGAAACCGAGTGAAGTCGTCGAGGGCTTCCTGGACGGTGAGTTTCCTGGCAACGTCGTTGCCGCTGTAGGCGACGATGAGTTTCGGTTCGTGGCGGGCGACGACGGTGTCGAAATAGACGACGAGGTCATTCGAGACCGCGCCGCCGAAGCCGCGGTTGATGATGGGCAGGTCGGGGAAATCCTCCTTCAAAGTTTTCCAGAGGCGGATGCTGGAGCTGCCGGTGAATACGATGCCGCCCTTCTCCGGTTCCTGTTCGGCAAATGCGGCGATCTCCCCGGCGAAGCGCGCCGGATCCGGGCGCGGCGTGGGTTCGAGGCCGAGGGCGGAGTATGTCCCGACCGAGAAAATCAGCAGGCAGCGAAACAAATGGAAGGTCATCGGAAACGGGTTACGTGGATTTTCCGCTGAATGTTCATTTTTGAGTCATGTTATAAACTCCGTCCCATGTCTCAGGCGGTTGCTCGTCCAGGATGCCACAGCGTTTGATGAAGACATCGGTCAGGAAATCGTTCAGGCCGTCCGCCGCCGCTTGCTCGAAGAGTTGCCTCGCCTCGCCGAACCGTTCCTGCCGATAGCACGTCATGCCCTTTTCGAAATGATCCAGTCCTTGCGGCGCCGCCATGTCCTGCGGCCCCAGCACGGTGAAGACTTCCACGGGTTTCTTCTTGCCCTTCACCCGGACGAGATCCACCGGGCGGCAGAGGAAACGCGACGCCACCCGCCGCTGGACCGGCTCGCTGATCAGCAAGTCAAGTCCATAGTCCTTGGTCGCGCTTTCTAACCGAGATCCGAGATTCACGCTGTCGCCGATGGCGGTTAGTTCGGCGCGTTCGTGCGAGCCGATTTCCCCGACCACCGCCTCGCCCTGGTGGATGCCGATTCCGATGGTCAACTCGGTCTTGTTGTTTTCCCGCCATCCCACGTTGAGCAAGGCAAGCTCCGCGCGCATGGCCAAGGCGGCGTCCACCGCGTGACAGGCATCCTCCGCGAGTTCCGCCTCCTTGGGATGATCGCGGAATCTTCCCCACACGGCCATCATGGCGTCGCCGATGAATTTATCCACAGCTCCTTTGCGCGCGAAGACGATGGACACCATGCGCTCGAAGTATTCGTTGAGTTGGGTCACCATTTCTTCGGCGGTTAGCTGCTCGCTCATGCTGGTGTAGCCGCGGATGTCGGAAAACAGCACCACGATGCAGCGGGCGGCACCTTGGCGGATCGAGTAGTAGGTTTCCGGATGTTGGACGATCTGATCGGCCACGTCGGGCGAATGGAAGCGCATCACGGAACGCTTGAGCGCGTTCTTCTGCCGCCGTTCCAGCAGGAAGTCGTAGGTGAAGCCACAGATGCCGATCATCCCGAAGGCGAGCACCGGAGTGCTCGCATCGACCACGAGGGAGGCGTGGTTGAAGAGCATCCACTGACCGGCCATGCCAAGGGCCGCGACGCCGACGAGAGTGAACATCGCCAGCACCGGTCGCCGTGAAAAGGAGATCAAAACCCAGGCCACCAGCGCCGCCATGGCGACCAATCCCGGCGGGACCCACCGAGGCACGGCTTGCAGCAACTGCCCGGCTTTCGTGGCCGCATAAACGTGGGCGTGGATCCGCACTCCGGCGAGCTTACCCACCGGCGTGGTGTGGAAATCCTGCTGCTGCCGGGCCACCGTGCCGAGAAAGACGGTCTTGCCGGCAAAGCTCTTTCCCGAACCGTAGTTGCTCTCCCAGATCGAAGGCACGAAAATTTCATGCAGGGAAAGGGGTTGGTAATTCGCGGAATCGCCGAAGCGGATAGGGTGCAACCTGTCATCGTTCGGGACGCGGTCGGCGAGGTCTTGCGACCGCAGCGCGGAGGCGGTGAAGGAGTGCAGCGTCCGTTCCGGTAGAGCGGCGTCCTGCGAATGGCGAAAGCGGGTTTCGCGGATCACGCCGTCGGTGTCCGGCCAGTAGGAGACAAACCCGATCCGCTCGTCGGGAGGCCACCGTTGTTCAATGAGTCCGTTGAACGGCAGTTGGATGCTTTCACTTTCACCGTTCTGGATTTCCTGCGAGATCACATCCGCGGCGAGAATCACGTGCTTGCGGTATTTCTCGAGGCAGCGCCGGAGAATTTCATCTCCTTCGGGATGGCGGCCGGAGGGGGCGGGAAACATCAGGTCGATCACCACGGTGCGGGCTCCGGCCTCGATCAAGCGCTCGATCAGGCGGGCATAGACTTCCCGCGACCATGGGAAAACCTCGTCCATCAGCTGGAGCGGACGGGAGCCTGCGATGTCTTCGGGAAAAGCGGAGGAGTCCTTCAGCGAGAGGCTGGCTTCATCGATGCCCAGCACCACCACACCGGGATCGGGGACGGTCTTTGCCCCGAACGCATGGATGAAGTCATATACCTTCCACTCAAGGAGTTGGAACGGCCGCCCCAGCGTGATGGCAATCGTGCGGTGTGGCGGAAGCGGTTCCTGGTCACCGGACGAGGGTCGGGTCCAGTCATCAAGATGTCGCGCCACCATGACGGCGCTTCCTATCAAAATCGCGATCAGTGCGAGCGCTCCACCGCGACTCCCGCCGTTAGTTCCCCGGAAGAGGTTCGCCCGCATGGATGCTAGTTGAAAGGATGCCCCGCTTCCGTCAACCGTATTGTTGGGTCAGCAGCATAAGGAAAAGATAAAATTATTATCAGGAAATCTCATGCAATTTTTCGCTGGATGAAATTCACCATTCCCGGTAAGGCAATGCGTTCGTTATTAGAAAACCACCCGTCATGAGAAGTTTGTCCCCCCGCTGCTTCGTCCTCTTTGCCTTGGCCTTCACGGGACATTGTGGATTTGCTCAAACCCTTGACCCGGCTCGTTTGGGTTTGGATCCCACCCGTCTCGGGGAGGGAATTCGTCCGCTTTCCATCCCCGGTCTGGTAATCGGGGATGACCCTGGCACCAATGCGTTGGAGGATGAAAACGACTTCGCGCCGGCATCGCCGGGGGACGATGACATCGGACAGCAGTTGATCCTTAAGGATGCGGAACGGGAACGCTGGCTAAACGCGCAACTGAGCACCGCGCTTTTCTGGACCGACAATCCCGCCAACCTTGCCAGTGGGGCGGAAGACGATGTCTTCTCTGCCACGCAGTTGAGCGTGGGAGCCCAGCCACGCCTCGCCGAACGGCTCTATCTCGATGCTTATATCAGCCAGCAGGTCTATCGCTACGACGAGTTCGACTTCCTCAACTATGAATACCTGCAGGCCAGCCTCGGGCTGATCTATCTGGAACCGCGGCTCTGGGATTCCGTGCTCTTCGCCCAAGGGCAGTTCGGCCGCACCACCGCGAATGATTTCGACGAGGATGTGTTTAACAGTTTTTCCCTGCTCGCCGGCATCCAGAAGACCTTCGTGTTTGACCGGCGGAACAGTCTTTACCTGAACCTGATGGGAGACTGGGACCTCGCCGGCAACGTCGATGATTTCGAACACGCCGAGTACATCGCGGATATTTCCTATCGCTTCAAGATCATGCGGGATCTGATCTTTTCCGCCTCCTATCGATTCACCTGGTTCGACTATTACAACGTCGACCGCTCCGATGCACTGAACATCATCGGCGTCTACCTCAACTGGTCGCCCAGAAAATGGCTCAACATCTATGCGGGCTGCACCTTCAATTTCAACGATTCGGACATCGACGTGTTCGACTACGATGCTGCCAATCTGGGAGGCGGGGTGGGGGCCCAGCTCCGTTTCTAACATTCAAACCCGGGAATCCACCTTCATGAGAACTTCGATGAGACTGATAGGTCTGTATGGAATCGCCATCGCCTCCACGACGGGCGCCCCGCTGCGGGAAGGCGAATTCACGCGGGTGATCAACGATGTGAAGATCCTGCCGGTGGAATCCAGCCCGCTTCCCGCACGAACGGGAGACCGGATCACCGGCCGCACCGCGGTCTCCACCGGGGCGCAGTCACGGGCGGAACTTCGGTTTTCCGACAACACGCTCACCCGCCTGGGGGCGAATTCCGTTTTCCGCATGGACCAGTCCAGCCGCACCGTGGAGGTGGACAAGGGAGTCATCCTGCTGCAGGTGCCCAAGCAGATGGGCGGGGCCAAGGTGCGCACGGCGGCGGTGACCGCGGCGGTCACGGGGACTACCCTGCTGTTGGAGTTCACCCCGGACGGTTTCGTGAAAATCATTGTGATCGAAGGGGAGGTGGACGTGACGCTCAACGAGCGCCGGAACCAGTTCCGCACCTTGGTCGCCGGGGATATGTGGCTGAGCCGCGCGGATGATCGCAAGGCCCTGCCGTTGCCCGTCCAAGTGGATCTGGAGCGGTTGAAGAAGACCTCGAAACTGCTGAGTGACAAGGAATTCCCGCCGCTCGGAAATCAGAAGCAGTTGAAAGGAGCCCAAGAGGACCAGGCGCAGAAAAAAGAAAATGGCGAGCTGGTGGACACCTCCTTCGTGATCGAAGGCAGGGGACGGAACGTGACGCTGTTCGACGCTGATCGCGAACACATCCCCTTCGAAAATGAACCCCGTCGTGCCATCGTGGTCGCGGGACCGTCACCTGTCGATGCCCCTACTTCCGGGCCACAGGCACCCGGTTCGAACAAGCCGGTCACCATTCCCGGAACCACCGTGTTCGGGAATCAATCCAGCATCGACTCCTCGAGCGCATTCAACAGTGTCACCGGTGGTTTCACGGAGCTGCCTGGCACCATCTATTCACCCGGAGATGACGGACTTTTCGGCGACTACATGTATGACGCTCCGGATGCGTTTTTCGGGATCGATGAACTGCTTGCGGAAAATGAAAGTTGGTTCGTTTTGAAAGGGGATGAGTTCAACATTTCCGGCAGTCCCTCGGTGGGTTCCGCTTCCGGCTTGCGGAATCTAATCATGGGCGCGACCGGGGATATCAACTTCACCGCCACGCCGACCATTGAAGCGCCGGGTGTGACTCCCGGCGATCTCTGGGCGCTCGACAACAATCTCGCCGATCTTGTTTTCACATCGCTATCGGGTTCGATCAATTTCGATGGCTTTAATCTGACCGGCACCGATCAGAACGTATCCTTTTTTGCGGACGGGCCCACTTCGGACGTAAACATCGGCGGGAGCACGCCGTCATGGATCAGCCTGCCAAAGGGGAATTTCGATGTCTCCGCGGGTCGTGACATCAGGGTTTCCGGGGCGGCGGTTGAAGCGAAAAACATCAGGATGTCCTCATCCGGTGACATCCAGGTGAGTGGAAGCACCAAGCTTGGCGCGTCCGAGACCATCAGTCTCCAGGCGAAAAAAGGGGTGAAGATCAGCAACAGTTCCGAACTGCGCCGCCTGTCGCAACTGGACAACCCGCAACTCCTGATCGAGGCGGGATCCGGCAGTGCGGAAATCGTCAGTTGCTCCTCCGTGGATGTCGATGTGGTCAACATCACTTCGCGACAATGTGACGTGCGGATCATGGACTCGACGATCTCAGCCCGGCAGATCAAAGCACGGGTTTACGATTCCGGCGGCACCCTTCTCCTTAGCAATGCGATCCTCGGCCGTGGCACGAATCCTTCGGATCTGATCCGCCTCTATGGTGAAGGCTCGAACGGGGTGCGATTTGTGGGGGACACCACCCTCCGCGGCAACACGGTGCAAATCGCGGGTTCCCGGGTCAGCATCGATCCCGGCAGCCGGGTGCGACTGTCCAATCCGTCCGGCACGACCGTTTTCGCCGACTCACATCACTATAACAACGGGACCAACGGGAATTTCACCCGAACGGACAACTGCCATCCGGTGCACGTCGAGCGGAAATCCTTCGGAACCCGGCCCGGGTATTGAATCAAACACGTCCGCGTCAGACCAGCCCCCAACCAAAGGTCAGCAAGAGCGTGTAAACCACCTTGCAGGCCAGATGCAGAAGTTGATCGGCGACCATGCCGAATCTGCCTTCGCCTTTGTAGCCGTCGATCAAGGCATGTGAAACCAATTCGGCGATCCCAAAAGCCAGTGATCCCGAAACCAACCAAACCCCACCGGCATGAATCACGCTGTGCGCTGAAAGCGCGATGACCCAGACGCTAAAACTGTCGGCCTGCGCCCGGGACTTCTGCTTGGCGATGTAATCTCCCTGAAGCGGAAAGTCCGCCAGCGCGTGCATCACCACGAAGGCGGCAAAGAGCGCAAACGGCCCCTGGTGAACGAGAAAACTCACTGCGGGCGGGCGTTCCAGAAGTTGTGTAATGAGGCACGCTGCTCGGCGGTGACGAGTTTCTCATTCATGCTGCGGATCCTCTTTGCGACCTGCCGCAGCAATCCTCTCATCACCGATACTCCCGCCGCCGGGTCCGCTTCCAGGAAGGCTTCAAGTTCATCGCGGGAAAGCGACCAGATCACCCCGCTGCTCCGCACAACCGCCGTCGCGCTTGCCGTGGCGGGATCGAACAGATTGATCTCCCCGATCGATTCACCTTCTCCGAATGAAGCCAGCAGCACCTGCCGGTCATTCACCGACGCCACGATGTGGAGGGTGCCGGACAGAATCAGATAGAGCGATTCCTGGGAATCTCCCTCTTCGATCAGCACCTCACCGCTTTGGGGACGCAGGAATTTTCCGAAACACGCCAGAAACTCCCGGTGCTCGGGGGAAACTTCAGAGAGAAAGCCGACGCTGGGTAATTCGGATGCCGGGGAAGATGCTTGCTGCATGGAATCAATGGATAGAGGTGGCGGGCCGGGATGGAGAATTCCAACTCCAGCTTGGGAAGCTGGTTTTGTTTAGCAGTAATGACGCCTTTTCCAAGACGATTTTATCCCTCCGAAAAGGCCGGACCGGGAATTTTAGCACGTCAGTGGAGATTGGGTATGAGAGCTGCTATCCCGGCAGGCCCCCTGATATGAAATCCCCTGTTGCCCACATTCTCAAAACCCTCCACCGACGTTATGCAGATCTTCACGAAGGGGCCGTCGCGGATTACATTCCCGAGCTGACCAAAGTCGATCCCAACCTGTTCGGCATCTGCATCGCCACGCGGGACGGGCATGTCTACGAAGTGGGCGACACCCGGCATAAATTCACCATCCAGTCCATTTCCAAAGCTCTGTCCTACGGCCTCGCCCTCGAGGACCGCGGCGAGGAGCACGTGCTCTCCCGGATCGGCGTGGAGCCTTCCGGTGATGCGTTTAATGCCATCAGTCTGAAACCCGGCACCGGCGCACCCTTCAACCCGATGATCAACGCGGGAGCCATTGCCACGTGCGGCCAGATCCTCAAGACCGACGGAGAAACACGCATCCAGCGGATCACCGAATACCTTTCGAAATGCGCCGGCGGGCAGTTGGAGATCGATCAGGAAATCTATCGCTCCGAGAGCGAAACCGGCCACCGCAACCGCGCGATCGGCTGGATGCTGCGGAATTTCGGCATCATCGACGAGGATCCCCGTGAAATCGTCGAGACTTACTTCCAGCAGTGCTCGCTGCAAGTCACCTGCGCCGATCTCGCCGTCATGGGAGCCACTCTCTCCAATCAGGGAGTCAATCCGCTGACCGGCGAGCGGGCGATCGCCCACGATTATGTGGACAACGTGCTCGCCGTCATGGCGAGCTGCGGGATGTACGACTGGTCCGGCGAGTGGATCTATCGGGTAGGACTTCCCGCCAAGAGCGGTGTCGGCGGCGGGATCCTCGCCGTGTTGCCCGGGCAGCTGGGCATCAGCGTGTTTTCGCCACGGCTGGATTCGCAGGGAAACAGCGTGCGGGCGATCAAGGTCTGCATGGATCTGGCGCGTGAACTCGCCCTCCACATGTTCAATCCCAGCGCCGTCCCGCCGCCGGCACTGCGGCGCAGTTACAACGCCACCCAGGTGAATTCCCGGCGGAGGCTGCCGACCAAGGCTTTCCATATGCTGCGCCGCTACGGCGAACGCATCCGCGTCATGGAACTTCAAGGCCCGCTGCTTTTCTCCACCTTCGAGCCGGTCATCCGCGAGTTGGTCAGGCAAGGGCCCTATTGCCAGCATTTCATCCTGAATTTCAGCTTTGTCTCTTCCATCGACGAGGTGTGCCTGCGGATGCTGCGCGACGTCACGCAGCAACTCGCAGCCGTCGGGGTCAGGTTAGTCTTTTGTCACACGGCGAGGATCGCCAAGTCCATCGCCACACTCGGCTTGGGCGAAGAATCCATATTCGCCAGCGAGGACGCCGCGCTCGAGTCCTGTGAGAACGCGGTGCTGGCGCACGTGATGAAGGATCACATCATGGACCTCCCGCCGGTCGCACTCGCCTCGTGTGCCCTCTTTTCCCATTG
>JBGSTM010000362.1:0-5754 GCA_041736495.1 Akkermansiaceae bacterium | reverse complement strand
ACTGGCCCAACGCCATCACCCCGGCGAACGCCAGCAGCTCGGCGGCCCCGTTCATTCCTCGCCGCGCTCCGTCTTCACCGCCACCACGTAGGCGAGCACCGCCTTTTCATCCACCGACTCCAGGCCCGCGTGACCGATCATTTTCGGCACCGCTGTCTGCCACTCGTCGATATCCAGGTCCTGCGGCAGCTTGTACCGGTGACACTCGCCGCAATGCAGCATGTAAACTTCGTGTCCGCGCTGGATCTCGCCCAGCGACTTCCCCGCCTTCTTCGCCATCGATGCGCTCGGGTTCGGCACCTCCGCAATTCCTCCTTCCGCTGGCTCGCCGCCTGCTTCCATGTCACCCAGATCCGGCGGAGCCCCCATTTGTCCGCAGGAAACCATCCAAAACGCCAGAAACATCACTCCCGAGAAGCCGATTCGCATGCCTCAAGGCTACGCACAGTCATCGCTCCCACTCAACCCCCGAAATCAACCTCATGCGGGGGATGATCGATTTTGACAAATCGCAGGTCATCACTAACCTCCGCGCATCCCTGATGGCGGCCTTCATTCGCCTCCATCTTTTCCCAACGATCCACTCATGAACACACTGCGCACCTTCACCACCGGCTCCGGAGCCGAAGGAAAATTCCACTCCCTCCCCGCCCTCGCCGAACAAGGTTTCCCGAATCTCAGCAAGCTCCCGGTTTCGATCCGGATCGTTCTCGAATCCCTCCTCCGCAACAACGACGGCCTCAAGGTCTCCGAAAAGGACATCATCAACCTCGCCAACTACAACGCCAAGGCCCCCGGCGATTATGAAATCCCCTTCGTCGTCGCCCGCATCGTCCTTCAGGACTTCACCGGCGTGCCTCTCCTCGTTGATCTCGCCGCCATGCGCTCCGCCGTCCACGGCATGGGCAAGGACGCGAAAATGATCGAACCCCTCGTCCCCGTCGATCTCGTCGTGGACCACTCGGTGCAAGTCGACTACGCCGGCGGCCCGGATTCGCTGGAAAAAAACCTCGATCTCGAATTCCACCGCAACCGCGAACGCTACGAATTCCTCAAATGGGGCGAACAAGCCTTCGATACCTTCAAGGTCGTCCCACCCGGCATCGGCATCGTCCACCAGGTGAACCTCGAATACCTCGCCAAGTGCGTGCTCGATAAAAACGGCGTTTTCTATCCGGACACCCTCGTCGGCACCGATTCCCACACCACCATGATCAACGGCCTCGGCGTCGTCGGTTGGGGCGTCGGCGGCATCGAAGCGGAGGCTGGAATGTTAGGACAACCCGTCACCTTCCTCGTCCCCGAAGTCGTCGGCGTCTATCTGACAGGCGAGCTAAATACCGGCGTCACCGCGACCGACCTCGTCCTGCTCGTCACCGAAGTCCTCCGCAAAACCAAGGTCGTCGGAAAATTCGTCGAATTCTACGGCCCCGGTGCGAGAGCGCTCTCTCTACCCGACCGCGCCACCATCGCCAACATGGCCCCCGAATACGGCGCCACCATGGGCTTCTTCGGCATCGATGAAATCACCACCGGCTACCTCGAAGGCACCGGTCGCCCGCCGGAACTCTGCACCACCGTCGAGAACTACTACAAGGCGCAAGGCCTGTGGGGCATCCCCACCGATCGCGACGCACTTGAATTCTCCCAAGTCGTCGACATTGATCTTTCCACCGTCAAACCCGGTGTCGCCGGACCCAAGCGCCCTCAGGACCGCATCGAGCTCGAATCGCTCAAACAAAAATGGTCGGCCCTGCTCACCGGCCCCGCGCCGGACGGCTATAACAAACAACCGGTCGCAGGTTCCTCCGCCCCACTCGACCTCCCACCTTCCCTCGACAGCATCCCGGACGAAGCTCCTGGCATCGGCACCGCCTTCGGCGGGAAAGTCGGCGTCGTCACCGAGGAAAACGACGACCCGGGCTATCCGATCTGGGAAGTCACCGTCGACAGCAAGGGCGGCATCAAGGACACCATCACCCACGGCTCCGTCCTCATCGCCGCCATCACCAGCTGCACCAATACCAGCAACCCGAGCGTCATGCTCGCCGCCGGCCTGCTCGCGCAAAAAGCCAACGCCAGGGGCCTGACCATCAAACCTTCTATCAAAACCTCGCTGGGACCGGGCTCCCGCGTCGTTACCGATTACCTCAACAAGACCGGCCTCCAGTCCGAACTCGACAAACTCGGCTTCCAGACCGTCGGTTACGGCTGCACCACCTGCATCGGCAACTCCGGCCCTCTCGATCCCGGTATCGAGGACGTCGTGAAATCCGAGGACATCATCGCCGCTTCCGTCCTATCAGGAAACCGGAATTTCGAAGCCCGCGTCCACCAGTCCATCAAGGCGAACTTCCTCATGTCGCCTCCGCTCGTCGTCGCCTTCGCCATTGCCGGCACCGTGGACATCGACATGGAAAACGAGCCGCTCTGCTTCGGCAACGACGGCCAGCCCGTCTATCTGCGCGACATCTGGCCCACCTCCGAGGAAATCGAAGACGCCATGAACGCCTCGCTCCGGCCCGATGTTTTCCAACGCCTCTACACCGGCTTCTCCGACCAGAACCCGAAGTGGAACGAAATCAAATCCTCCACCGGCAACGTTTACGAGTGGGACCGCGAATCCACCTACATCCAGGAGCCGCCGTTCTTCGACGGCTTCTCCCCCGCCCCGCGCGACATCGTGGAAATCCACGGCGCGCGCCCGCTCGGCATCTTCGGCGACTCCGTCACCACCGACCACATCTCGCCCGCCGGAGCCATCAAGATGGACAGCCCCGCCGGCCGCCACCTCGTGGAAAAAGGCGTCAGCTACGCGGACTTCAATTCCTACGGCTCGCGCCGCGGCAACGACCGCATCATGACCCGCGGCACTTTCGCCAACGTCCGCATCAAGAACCTCATGGTCCCCGGCATCGAGGGCGGCGTCACCAAATACTTCCCGTCGGAAGCCCCGCAGAAGGAGCGCCTCATGGCGGAAAGCCACGAACTCGAAAGCGGCATCGTCACCGGCCAGGCCGTCAGCACCGGAAGCGCGCCGACCCTCGCCATCTACGACGCCGCCGCTGTCTATCAGGAGGAAAAAGTCCCCACCATCATCATCGGCGGTGAGGACTACGGCATGGGCTCCAGCCGCGACTGGGCCGCCAAGGGCACCAACCTGCTAGGAGTCAAGGCCGTCATCACCAAGTCCTTCGAGCGCATCCACCGCTCCAACCTCGTCGGCATGGGCGTACTCCCCTGCAACTTCGTCAACAAGGACGACTACGACAAGGTCAAGGGCCTCGCCAGCGCCACCTTCGACCTGGTAGGCATCGACAACGACCTCAAGCCCATGCAGCAGGCCACCCTCAAAGTCCACCCTGCCGATGGCGAAAGCTTCGACATCCCCGTCGTCGTCCGCATCGACACTCCCGTTGAAAAAGACTACTACCGCGCCGGCGGCATCCTCCCTTACGTCCTCGCCCAGATCCTCGCCTAGCAGGAGCGCGGGATTCATCCCGCCACCGGGAGCGCGGGATTCATCCTGCAACTGGGAGCGCGGAATTCATTCCGCGCGACCAGGTGAAGTCCACCTCCCAATACAAAACGCAGGGATGCACACAGCGCGAAGATCCTCTAGCGGCTGTCCGGAGTCCATGCTTCAGCTTGTCTTGGAAAGGAGCACGCTGAAGCATGGACTCAGGACTACCCATCGGCAGCTCAAGTCGGATGACGTTCCGGCATTCCCCTTTGGCATAGCTCCCACCACCTACGGAATCCATGAGGGCGGACTGCCCGCCCGGATGCTCGACGAGGCTTCCCGGAAATTCGCTTTCGATCCGCAACCCGCAGGACTGCTAGGCATGTCGATGGGTGGCTCGGTCGCCATGCACGCCACCGCCCTCCCGGACGCGCCGTGGAAGGCACTGGTCATCATTTCCAGTTTTGATTCCTTTCCCCGCGTTATCGAAGGCCAGGCATCACGGTATCTCGGAACCACTCTCGGCCCGCTTTGGGCGGATTCCTCGGATGCCATCTATCATTGGAAATCCGGCCTCACCATCGCCGACATCCAACCTCACCGTCACGCGTCCTCCCTCCGGTTGCCCACACTGGTCGCGCACGGCTCGTCGGACCGGGTGATCTCCCCCACTTGCGGCCGCCGCCTGTTCGACGCCCTACCCGCCACAACTCCCATGAAATGGATCGAAGTGCCGGTGGGGGACCACGACAATGTCCTGATCACCGCCTATCCGATCTACGCCGGCATCGCCGGATGGATGTTGCAGCATGTGGGAGGCAAATGATCACGCCGGTCTCACCTGCCGGCGGACTTGAGATGCAGGTGGAGGATGCGCTTCAACTCCTCGATCGTTTCCGGCAGCTCGCACGAGCCATGCGGACCGGGCACGATCTTCTCCGACTTGGCCGTGGCCAGATGCGAGCTCCAGTAAGGAACCACCCCGTCGCTGCTGTTCGGCGTGTCTCCCCGCCCGCGGTCGCCGATGATGGAATGGTGCGGCGCGCGGAAAGGTGCCTGGTCGATGACCTTGAGCGTGGGATTTTTTGGAGAAAGGCTGGTCACGCTGTTCGGCATCCGCGTGCCTCCGCCGGTGAAGGTTTCCAGACTGGCGATGACCGATTGGGAAATGCCGGAGGTAATCGTGGCCGGCAGCTCGATAAGCCGCATGCCGAGCTCGCCGATGCTGCCGATGGCCATTTCACTGCCACGATGCGGCGTGCAGATGAAGACGACGCGCTTGAGGTGCGGATTGGCCTCGAAAATGAGTGACCGATAGATGAGGCCGTCCTCGTCGGAGCCCGCAGTGAGTTTTTCGATCACTCCGGGCGCCACCCGTTCCCATGCCGGGCGGTCGAGCGTGACCGCCTGCATGCGCGAGACGATGCCGCCCATGCTGTGACTCACGAGCACGAAGCCCTTGGGGAAACCGTGGATTTTCTCCGCTTTCGCCAGATCCTCGCGGAACCGCATCGCGGAGTAGGCCACCGGATTGCCTGTCGGATAATTGAAGACCCAGCACTGGAAGCGGCCGCGCAACTCGGGGTCGCTTTCGATCTCGTTGATCACGTTGCGCCACATCCGGGCGGTCGAGATGAGTCCGTGCACGAAGATGAGCGGGATGCGGTCGGGATCGTAGGGCTGCAACTGATAGAGCCCGGTCGTCTTCATGTATTCGCCGCCGCGCATCGCGGCCATGATGCCGGTGAGTTTCTCATTCGGTGACGGATAGTAGGCGAGCGGCGCGGAGAAATCCGCAGCCAGCGTGCGGGTGGCCCCGTTCACGCGGGCTTCCGTCCGGTCGCCCGGATCGCGCAGGGCGAGCACGGCGTCCGTCCCGTTGAAATCCACTGTGGCGGTGACCGGCGCGGTAATGCCGACGAAAGGAGCGAACGGCGCGCGCGGGTCTTCCTTGCGCACCCCGACCAGCGTGCCTCCGACACCTTCCTGGCGGTTTTCCCTCTTGATGCTCTTGGCCGGGATGGTCTGGGCATGCACCAGCGAGGTGAACTCATCCGGCGACCACACGCCCTGCGGATTTCCGGACATGAAACGCAGGCGATAGGTCCGGCCACCGGCCGAGACCGTGAGCGGGCGGTTCCACAAGCGCCCGTCGTCCGCGCTGCGCAGCAACACGGCGAGGTCGGCGACCGCCTTGTTATAGTTGTCGCGCGCCGGCGACGGCCCACTTTCATCTCCCATTTCCCGGGCCGCCGTCTCCGCCAGGTGCAGATAGAGCGCGGCCTGTTCCT
>JBGSTM010000361.1:0-5214 GCA_041736495.1 Akkermansiaceae bacterium | reverse complement strand
AGTGAGGCGTCCCTTGCGAACGAGCTGATTGATGGTCGGCATGATTTCCTTGCGGTGGTTCTGATTTTCCCATGAGGGCAAACCGGAGCGACGACAAGGCGACCTTGTAGTAGCTTTTTTCCGGAGCTGCACCCGATAAATTTTCCCTGTAATTTAAGCCGCTTCGAAACCAATCGTCAGCGGCCCTCGCTGTGGGGGGGGCGACTCTAGGAATCAAACCCACCCTGACAAGCCCTATTTTACTCTTTTTTCTAATTTTTGCCCGAATGGCGAAGATCCGGGAAATCCCTTCACTTTGCGGCCGTGGAGCTCTTTCCCTGCGATTCTTGGTGGATTGAAAGTCAACCAACGCAGGAGAAATCCCCCTTTTTCAGTTCAATCCCGGCAATCAGTTCCGGTAAAGCACGTCCCGCCAGCTGTTGTTGTGCGGCGTGACGTCCTGCCCGAGAGTCCCCAGGGAAAGTGATGAACTCACCTCGATCGGGCTGTTTTGCGGGAGGCCACTGAGCCGAACCGGCATCGAGAATGTCTGAATGCTGTTGGGTGCCATGGTCGTCGCATTGAATTGGCGGGTACCGAAGGGTGTGCTGATTTCCACGAAAGTATTTACCAGGGTGATGGTTCCCCGATTTTGTACGGTGACCTGGATTTCATCATTCGATCCCGAACCATTGGATTTCAAAATCCGCTGGCCCGTGATTGCGGCATCGACGATTCCAGATGTGTTGCGACGCATGACCCGGCCAAGATCGAGGATCCCGAATCCAAATTCGGAATCCGGCCCCGGGATTCCCGCCTCGTTGGAGTAATGCATCACGATCTCCGCCGCCTGGCTGGCGCTCATGGTGATTCCGCGTCCGCTCGACATGGTGGCGGCGATCGCACCGGTGACGATTGGAGCGCTGGCCGAGGTGCCGCTGATCCGGGCATACTGGTTTCCGGGCCATGCGGCGTTGATGGCATAGCCAGGCGCGGTCAGGGAAAGGTAGGTTCCGTAGTTGGAGAAATCCAGGTGCTCGCCCCTGGCATCCACTGCTCCCACACTGATGACCGTCGGATAAGCCGCAGGGTAGCAGGCTTCAGCTCCTTCGGAGTTTCCTGACGCCGCGACAATAATTACGTTTTTTTCATGGGCGTAGAGCACGGCGTCCTCGATGAGCGGATTGTTTTCCACGGTGCCCATGGAACAATTGATGATTTGCACCTCGGAATCGATGGCGGCGAGAATTCCCGCTGCGAGGGAGAAGGAGTCGGCTTTTCCCGTCTCGTCGCCCACCCGGATGGAAATGAGCTCCACCGCCGGAGCGATCCCAGGGGCAGAGGGATCATCACTGGCGATCAATGAAGCGACCGCTGTGCCGTGGCCGTTGGTCTTATTCATGTCCTGCGGATAGGGCGTGATCGCAATCGACTGGGAAAGGGCACCCAGCGCAGGGTGCGGGACGACGCCGGAATCCAGAACTGCGATTTTCACCCCGGCGCCCCAGCGGGAGTTGTCCGAGTGGACTCCGAGCCACGGCAGCAAGCCATCGCCGAATCCCAGCAACCCGGACTGATTGGATCCAGCTGCTGGAGAAGGCACGGGCACGGCAGGCAGTGAATCGTAGGCTACAATGTTCTCACCATCCAACAAGCTGGCAAGATCTCCCCACTCGTCGTAGCTCAGACGAATGGCGCGCAGTCGGTCCAGTTGGTCCACCAGCCGGATCTTGCTGTGATCCAGAGCGAAGAGGAACGCGCCGTAGTTTTCCTCGGAAGGAAACCGGAGAATCACCTCTTCCGGCTTCATGCTGGCAAAAACTTCCACCGTCGTGCCATCCCGGAACTCGTCGCGGGTCACCTGCCTGATTGAATTGCTCTTCGGTGCCAGAGACTTTGCAGGCACCTCGGGTAAATCGACCATTTGCGGACGTCTGACCGTGGTTCTGGCAAGATCCCGTGCGAGCCACCAGCCCAGCAACCCGCAGATGGCCACGATCAGAAATGACAGGAGATGCCGGAAAGTTTTTTTCATGAATCAGCCCGGACTTGAAAACGCGTTCGATAATATACTCCGCGAAATCCAAATAGTTCCATGCGAATTTCCTAAAGCTGAGATCCCAGATAAAGCCATGACTGCACGAAACATGTCCGATACCCGGGGATTTGGAATAACGGAATCATCTTCTGCGACGAATCCCGAGCTCTCTCTCGCATTCTCCTTTTTCATCGACAAGGGTTCTCCGGTCGCTGTTATATCAGAAATCCGATGATGATTTCCCTCGAGATCATCGAACCCATCCCCACTATGAAAGGCTACTACCAACTCAAAACCACCGAAGGCGGAAAAACCCACTTCACCCTCCATGCCGGCAACCACGAGGTCATCCTCAGCAGCCAGCTCTACGCCGAAAAAAGCAGCGCCGAGAACGGCATCGAGTCCACCCGCACCAACGGGACCCACGAGGCGCGCTACGAGCGCAAACTCTCGGCAAAAGGGGAACCTTATTTCCTGCTCAAGGCCCCGAACGGTCAGATCATTGGCACCAGCGAGATGTATGGCTCCGAAGCGTCCCGCGACAACGGCATCCGCTCGGTCGTGACGAACTGCGTGAGCATCATCGTCAAGGACCTCACCGTCTGAGCGCCGTTCACCGGTCCCCGCCGTCTCCCCGGGTGAAGCGGGTGATGAGTTCCGACTGGCTGTATACTCCGAAGTGTTTGAAAATCTTCTTCGCGTAGCTGTGGACGGTATTCTCGCTCAGGCCGAGCTGGATCGCGATTTTTTTGCGGCTCCACCCGTCGCAGAGCAGATTGAGCACCGTCCGGTGCCGCGGATAGAGAGTGGCGATTTCCTGGCTGGCCTGATCCGGAAAGGCCGTGAAATGCAGCCAGGGCACCTCACTGAGGACGATGTGGGCGATCCTCGCCTCGCGCTCTCCAAATTGAGGCCGCTCAAGCTCCCGGTAAACCCCGATCCCGCTAATGCCTCCGCCGGACATGGGCCGCTCGGAGGTCATCAGCGATCCGATGTTGGCCGCCCTCCAGAACGGTGCCGCCGCGGAATTCTCCAACAGGAAATCCGGGTCCATCCGCCTCAGGGTGCGGGTGAGGTGAGCCCCTTTCGTCTGAAGTTCCAATGATGACGGCCGGGTGACCGCTTCCATCGCCGGATGGTTCATCGCTTCCAGAAAGCGGACGAAACGCTCCTCATCGAAACCGGAGTGGACCAGCCCGACAATCGAGGGCGGCTTGTCCGGATCAAATTCCGCCATGCACCAGACCCACGCCGTCGCATCGACCAGTTCGCACAGACCGTCCATCAGCAAACGCCGCTTTTCCTGGATCCCGCCGGGTGCCGCGATCACCTCTCCCAGCAAGCGGACGATCTGCCTCACGTCGGATTCCAAAAGCGGTGAATCCGGTATCCGGTCCTTGCAGCTTCGATCATCTTCCCGCTCGGTTTCTTCCTCTCCCTTCGCGTTTAACACAGATTGAGTTAGGGATCATCCCTCTGAATGACAAGCACGAACAATCCTTCCGTCAAAAACAGTCCGCCTTTTCCATCAGATTCCTTTCCCGCTTTTGGGCGTAGGGAACCGATCCGGTTTTTCACCGCAATGTCCGCGGATCAGGCGACTGATGACACTCGTCAGTAGAATGGCAGAAATGAGAATAACGGTGTCCGGATTCATCGGAAGAATTCGCGAACGGGCCTGCCAGACGGAAGAGCGGGCGGTTTGGCTATCACGGCAGGTGCAATCCACCAGGGGGAGGTAACGCAAACGTTCGCTGACTCACGGGCGGCAGGCCCGTTACGCAGGATTCTACTCTGGCACGATCCCAGTCCTTCTGTCACCCCCCCAAATCCGGGGTGTCACTGGAAAACCAGAAATGGTTGAAAACCCGCAGATCAGGCGCTCTCCAGCGCCAGATAGGACTCGATTTCCCGCGACGGATCGTGCGCGCGCATCAGCGCCTCGCCGATGAGCACCGCGTTCGCTCCGGCATCCAAAACGCGCTGGGCGTCTTCCAACGACTTGATCCCACTTTCGGAAACGAGCAGCACGTCGTCCGGCACTTCCTCGGCGAGTTGCTCGGTGGTCGCGAGATCGACCATGAAGGTTTTCAAGTTCCGGTTGTTCACGCCGATGAGGTCGGCACCGAGTTCGAGTGCTCGCTCCATCTCCCGCAGGTCGTGGACTTCCACCAGCACATCGAGCATGAACGACTTCGCTTCGTCGTAAAGTCGGCGGAGCATTTCATCATCCAGCGCGGCGACGATGAGCAGAATGGCATCCGCTCCGGTGACCACCGCCTCGTGGATCTGCACCTCGTGGATGGTGAAGTCCTTGCGCAGCAACGGAGCATCGGAAAATTTTGAAATCTGCGAGAGATAGCTCAGCGAACCTTGGAAATACTTCTCATCCGTTAGGATCGACAGACACGACGCGCCACCATCCAAATATCGCTTCGCCTGGCGCACAGGATCGAAATTCGGATCGATCAACCCGACCGATGGCGACGCCTTTTTCACCTCCGCGATCACCCCCAGCCGGCCGGGCCCGCGGTTGATCGACGCGCGGAATCCGCCGAAATCGTTGCGTTGCAGGGCACCCGCCCGCAGCAGCGCCGCGCGGGGCATGAGGGCGGCGACTTCGAGGTGTTTGGTGGCGATGATTTCGGCGAGCTTGTCGGACATGCGTGCGGGAAAAGAAACCCGGAGCTGGAAAAATGAACACGGAAAATTTGCAAAATTTGGCTTGTCCCCCCTCCGCACCCATGTAGAAAGCCGTCGACGCGTTTTCCGACGCGGGCGTAGCTCAGTGGTAGAGCGCCACCTTGCCAAGGTGGATGTCGTGAGTTCGAATCTCATCGCCCGCTCCATCTCCAGAACACACGAGCCGCTGGCATCCAGCGGTTTTTTGTATCCTGGTGAGTCGAGTCACTTGACCGAGAGGCTCAACCTGCAACTTGGAATGGCAAAATCGCATCCAGTTCGCTGGCTTTCTCGCGCTGGGTTTTCCGGAAGAGATAGTGGTTCTGGAGCCGCATCCAGTATTCCGGCTCATTCCCGAAGTAGCGCCCCAGCTTGAGGCAGTGCTCCGGAGTGAGCAGCCGGCGGCTCGCAAGGATGTCATTGAGGAGCTGCGGGCTGATGTGAATGTCGGTCGCGAGCTTGGCCTGGGAAAGCCCATGGTCGTCCAGGAAATCGCGAAGCATCGCGGCTGCCGA
>JBGSTM010000336.1:0-4364 GCA_041736495.1 Akkermansiaceae bacterium | reverse complement strand
GAGGCCTTGGAAAAAGTCCCCATTGAGGTGCCCCATCATTCGATCATCGGTGACCGTGGCCGGGGGGACACTCCGAACAGTTCGGATGGCGTGGTGCCCTACAGCAGCTCCCATCTGGCAAGTGCCGAGTCAGAACTCATCGTGCCGGGCCCACATGGTTCACACGATTTGCCCCAAACAATCGACGAGCTGGAGCGTATCCTCCAACTGCATCTCAAGTCCACCGCCAACGTCCGCCAGCCGAAAACCAAAACGCCACCGGCTCGAAAGCGTTAATCAGTCGGCAGTGGGTCTTATTTGACCTTTGGACGCTTGAAAATCGCCACGCCCTTGGCGTTAATTTCCACAAGCTCCCAGCCTTCCGCACCGTTGGCGTTGAGCGTGGCCTCAAGAACCCTTGGGGTGGTGTTCACAGCAACCACCCGATATTCCCAAACGATGGGCTTGGCCTCGAGGCCCGTTGCAAACAGAAAAACCATGGAGCACCCCATGAGGATGCGGACACCCGCGTTCTTGCCCGATGTCAGATGGATTGATGAAAGGTTTTTGGACGGTTTTTTAAGAGTCATCATTTGGTTTTGATGGAGATCAGCGCTTGGCTTGTCAAGGCTGATTGTGGGCCGGCGATTTTCGTTTCTAGCGGATTTCCACGGTGGTGCCGGGGCGGATCAGGGTGGGCAGGCGGACCGCGTCCCAGTTGGCAAGGCGGATGCAACCGGAGCTGCGGGCGCGGCCGATGGTTTCCGGATCCGAAGTGCCGTGCAGACCGATGCCGGGCTTGCTGAGTCCGCACCAGAAGACGCCGACGGGACTGTTCGGACCTGGCGGGATGTTGAGCGCCTCGGAGTCCGAGCTGCGTTTTCCCGTGTCGAGCAGCTTCTGGTCGTAGCGCCAGTGAGGAAGTTCCACGGAATTTCTAACCTCCCAGGTGCCGAACTTGATGAACTTCGGCTTGCCAGGAGTGATCGGGAAAGAAGCGATCAAGCCGCGGTTAGGTCGGCTGGTCGTGGTAATCGTCGTGGTGCCGGGTTCAGCGACGACAAGAGCCGGCGGTGCGGCTTCGAAAATACGGACCTGGTTGATTTTAGTGTCCACCACGGCATGCCGCTGGCTCATCGCTTCGTCCGCCTTGTAACCGGCTCCGGTCAGGCTCTCGATGGTGAAGGGATGCACGTTCGGGACGATGATGGTGTCGTGCGGCTTGAGTTTATTGATTTTCGAACTGCCGTTGAGAGTGGTGAGGTACTCGACGTCGCAGTGGTAGCGCTCGGACATGAACTCGGCATAGCTTCGATAGGTCATGCGTTTGCGCTTCGCTTGCAGGGATTTTTTGGTCGGGAGGGTTCCGTCGACCCATGCGCGGGCGGATTCGGGGACGATGGCGATGGCGAGTGGATTCGGCACGGCCTTGCGGGCGGCGGTGTTTACGGCGACCCAGTCGTTGATCGGATAGCCGTTCACCTCGTTCCAGGATTGCACGGCCAGTTCGGTGAATTGGCCGGGTTTTCCATCGATCACGCCGGGTCCGAATTTCGCCTCATCGAGGAAAATTTGCAGTCGCACGGCATCGTCGCCGGTGGGTTTTCCATCGAGCGGCGAGGGCACGGAAACGGTCTCGATTGGAGTCGCCTGTGCGACCGGTGGCGCGGGTCTGACAAGGACGGGTGGCGCGGTGGGTGCCACCGGATCGGTGGACGGGGCGGGCTGGGAATTCAGATCGTCATCGCCACCTAGCGGAAGTGCGCGGAGCACCGGACGGCTGGATTGCAGCGCGGGAGAGGTCGGTTGTTGGGCTGGGGCGAGCGTGGTGAGCGCGAGGAAGACAGGTGAAACGAAGCGGAGCATGGGGTGGAGTCGGGTGGAAATTAAGCGGGAACAGCGGCGAAGCATTCAAGGCGGCCGGCGATGGCGGCGGGAACGACGGCGCGGACAAGGATATCATCGCCCTCGTAATCCGTCGAGAGCACCTTTGCCTCGCGATGGAGCAGGCTGACCACATCGGCGCGGTTTTGAGGAATGCGGTATTCCAGATGCTGCACGCGGTCGGCAAGGACCTGGCTGCAAATCTTGAGAAGTTCTTCCAAGCCCTGGCCGGTGACGGCGGAGGCGTGGAGGGCACCGGGGAATTTCTTGTCGAGCGCGATGAGTTCGAACGGATCCGTGACGCGGTCGATTTTGTTCAGGACGGTGATGGTCGGCTTGTCGCCGGCACCGAGTTCCGCGAGGACCTCCAGCGTGGTGTCGTGGAACCGCTCGATTTCCGGGGCGGTGGCGTCGAGCACATGAATGAGGAAATCGGCGAGCGCGGCTTCTTCGAGGGTGGCCTTGAATGCCTCGACAAGGCGGTGGGGCAGATTCCGCACGAAGCCGACCGTATCGGTGATGAGCAGGGGTTGCCCATCCGGCAGCTCGATCCGGCGGGTCGTGGTGTCGAGCGTGGCGAAAAGCATGTCCTTGGCCATCACGTCGGCACCGCTCAGGATGTTGAGCATCGTGGATTTTCCAGCGTTCGTGTAGCCGACGATGGCGGCGTGCGGGGTGGAAAATTTCTCGCGCTCCTTGCGCTGTGTCTTCCGCTGCTTGCGGACGATTTCGATTTCGCGCTTGGCGCGGTCGATGATCTGGTAGGCGAGGCGGCGGTCGACTTCGATCTGCTTTTCACCCATTCCACGGGAGGCACCACCGCCCGCACCGCCGCCGGAGCCGGCGGATTCGCGGTCAAGGTGGCCCCACATCCGCGCGAGGCGGGGGAGGGCGTATTGCATCCGGGCGAGCTCGACCTGGAGCCGGGCTTCCTTGGTCTGGGCCCGTTTGGCGAAAATATCGAGAATGACCTCTTCACGGTCGATCACGCAAAGGTCGGCGAGTTTTTCCCACTCGCGTTGCTGGGAGGGAGCGAGGCCGTTGTCGATGACGATGACATCGCACTCGTGGGCACGGGCGAGTTCGACGAGTTCCGCCGCTTTCCCGGTGCCGCAGAGGAACTTTTTGTGCATTTCGCGGCTGCGGTAGAGGACCAACTCGACGACTTCGACACCAAGAGTGGAGACGAGTTCCGCGAGTTCTTCGAGTAGGGATTCCGATTCCGTGGCTTCACGGGCATCGAAATAGAAGCGCACCAGCAAGGCGCGCTCGATCATGTCGGGCTTTTCTCTGACTTCAAACATCCGCAGGAGCAGTAACACCGAAGCTACCTCCCGGCCATTGGAAATTTTCCAAGCAGTGCTGTGTCAGGACTCCTCTCAGCGGGTTTCTTCCTGCACCCAGCGCTCATGGCCCCACAGGCCCCAGACAATCCCCGCGAGCCCGAAGCTGAGAAGGATCGGCGGAAGCGCGATGGTCAGGCTGATCCCGATCGGCCCGATCGCCGCCAGCATGTCGTTGTTCAAAAACTGCGCGGCGAGCACGAAATACAGCCGCGCCATCAGGAGTGCGACCGCTCCGAGCGCCATCATCGTCCCACCCCAGGACTGGTGCCTGCGGGCAAGCCGGACGGCGGCAAGCCCAATGAGGCCCAGGCCGATTATCCCAAGGGCGTCGAGCAGCGGGCCACGGAGTACTATCGTTTCAAGCAATGAATTCACGGGGGGGTGTCAGGGGGGAGGGCGAAAGTTTCCGGGGGGGAGGAGAAATCGAAAAAACCTGGGCGTGCAGAGCGAGTCCGAGTCCAAAGAGCAGCCAGCCGCAGTTCATGACCACCAGTTTGACGACGTGCCATCCCAACGCGGTTGCGCTGCTGACGGGCGAATAGCGTTCGATCAATCCGGCATCGTAAAGTGGCAGCAACAGGGAATAACCGAAACCCAACAAGAACGCACCCGAGACGATCAGCCGCGCGGTCCAACCCTCGGTGGTCTGGCAAAGCCTCCACGCGATCACCATCAGGAACACACCCATGACGATCATGAAAACCGGCCGAATCGCCTCAAGCGAAGCCAGTTGCATGCCCATTCCGTAATTCATAGGAAATCGATTATCTTTTCATAAGTCGTTGATCAATAAGAATGAACGTAGGATCCATTGGATATGAACACTTCTGGAAATCTTTGAAACTTTGATAGGCAGGAGTTGGTTGGAATTTTAATTCCCCGAAGTTCTCGACCGATATCCCTTGGGAACGCTTGATCGATTTCCATCGGAAAACGGAATTCAGCTGCTGAAAGGTCTCTCCTTGATCATCGTTGGCGGCTGAAATTATAGGTTTCCAAGTTGAGAAAAAATTTGGCACAAGCGGGAAGAGAATGGGTAATGGCTCTAATTATCTAGCTTTCCCGGGCCCGCCCGTTCACGCGCCAGCGTCAGTTGGTTAGGAAAGTTGTCCACAAGGTTCTGTCGCGAGAATGGGTCCGAAACTCGTCGGAGCG
>JBGSTM010000273.1:0-4665 GCA_041736495.1 Akkermansiaceae bacterium | reverse complement strand
GCCTGCCTGCCCCCGCCAGACGCGGGAGCGCAGTGGCAGCCGCACCCGGCCCGCCGCGTTGAGAGCGCTGGTATGGCATTGCTGGAGCGCGGCGATGTTCATGATTCCGGGAAGGTGGGCAGGGGCGTTCCCTCATCGGATCGTCCGGCCTCCGCCTCGTCGAAGATCCTGCGGTATTTCCGATAGGCGACGCAGGCGGTGGCTAGCAGAAGAGCGAGGATGATGAAGTCCAGGATCATGACGGCGTTGAGCAGCTGGCTTTTGATGAATCCGCTTTCATTCACCATGGTGAGGAAAATGAGCGGATTCCACGCGAACAGCCAGAGATACTTCTCGTGGCCGTTCATGTTGGCGAAGATCGCGGGGATGATGGTGAAAATGACCAGCACCAGCAGGAAAACGACGAAGTTGGTGAAGCGTTTGTTTTCCTGCTTGCTGAAATTCGCGGCCAGCAGGGCGGGGAGCAGGACGCCGCCGATGATGGCGAGGCAGATGATGATCATTTCGATGTCGAAGCCGGAAGGGGTCCTCGGTCTTGCCGCAAGCACGCACCCGGCGGTGCTGATACCGAGCAGAAGCACGGTGTAGAAGACACCGGACGGCCAGCCGGGAAGCAGAAACAACGCAGCCAGCTTGCCGGGCAGGCCGCGTTTCAGGAACGGAGCGCAAACCGGTGGCAGCAGGATGTCGGGTTCGGTTAGCGCGGTAATGGCAGCTGGCGCGAGAATGATGCCGAACACCACCGGCATGAACCGGTAATCCACATCCGGATGCAGGCCGATGCCAGCGACAACGCAGGTGAGCACCAGTGCGACCAGCCGTCGGGCGGTCGAGTGGTTTTCCGCAACGGGGGCGATGACGGAAGTGCCGAATGATAGCGCGCACCAGCCGAAGTAGGCGATAAAACAGAGGTACGCCAAAACAGCAAAGCGCGACTCCCAGGTGGACAGCGTGCAAAAATCCATGAAGTTGTTGAAGCCGCCGCGGAAGAGGAAAATCGGGATGGTTTGAAGCATGAAAATGAAGCCCGCAACCGGCAGCAAACGGAGGATCTTGGTCGAGTTCCCGGAGAGGCCGACCATGACCGCGGTAAGCGCCATGGAGGTGAGGAACATCAGGGTGAGGAAGACCATCTCGCCCAAAAGGATCATGCCGCCGAAGAAGTAGCGAAGAATCAGATAGGGAATGATGGTGATGAGGATCAGCGCGGTCTGGCTGATGATGGCGATCCATTTTCCGAACACGATGCGCCACGCGCTGAGGCGGGTGAGCGCCATCATTTCGATGGTGTTGCCGGTGATTTCCGAAGACAGCGCGTTCACTCCGCGCATCGGCTGGATGACGAGGGCGGCTCCGGCGAAGAGGGTGAAGATCACCCCGGAGGCGAAGGAACCGGCGTTGTCCGAGGTGGACGCGCTGCCGGCGGTGAGGAGGATGAATGCGAGCAGTCCCTGGAAAATCAGGAACAACATCGTGAAGCCTCGGGCACGCATGCCCTGGCGCAGTTCCTTGACGAGCATCGGCGAGAGCCGGTCGGGGAAATCGGTAAGGTGGGTTATCATTTGGAAGGGGTTTGAACGTTGAACATCGAACGTCCAAGATGGAACGTTGAAGGGAAGAGAAGTAGCTTCTTCATTCGATGTTGGAGGGTGGAAGTCCGATGTTCGACGTTCCCGAAGGTAGCGGCGGCGGGAGGGCGGATTTACCGGAGTCGAGGCGTCCGATGATGTCGATGAAGGCGTCTTCGAGGTTGCGCTGCTCGCGGTGGAACTCAGTGATGCGCAGGCCATCCTTGACCATGCGGGCGAGCACGTCGGCGGCTTTGGTCGGGTCCTCGGTGTCGATGCGGATGCGGCCGCCTTGTTTGCGGGCTTCGAGAAACTCGACATTCGGCTGGAGCACGCACCAGTCGGAAACGGCGTCCGCTTTGCCGTCCACCTGCACGTCGTAGAGCACTCCGCCGAGCGTGTCGGAGCCGCGGCGGAGGGTTTCGGCATCGCCGTGATGGACGATGCGGCCGTTGTTGATGAAGAGCAGGGAATCGCACATCTCGCCGAGTTCGGAGAGAATGTGGGAGGAGATGAAAATGGTTTTTCCCTCCTTGGCTAACACCCGGATCAGGTGCTTCAGCTCCACGCGGGCTTTGGGATCGAGGCCGGCGGCGGGCTCGTCCATGATGAGGACCTGCGGGTCGTGCAGCAGCGCGCGGCCGAGGCCGAGTCGTTGGGTCATGCCTTTGGAGAGCTTGTTGGAAAAGCGCTCGGCGAGCGGGACGAGGTCGGTGAAATCCATGACCTCCTGGATGCGCTGGCGGCGCTCCTTGCCCTTGTAGCCGAGCGCGCGGGCGTAGAAATCCAGATATTCGAGCACCGTCATGTGCTCGTAGTTTCCGAAATGGTCAGGCATCCAGCCGATGAGTTTTCTAACTTCCGCCGGGTGGTGGACCACGTTGATGCCGCAGACTTCCGCCGAGCCGAGCGTCGGATAGTCGAGCGTGGCAAGGATGCGCATGGTGGTGGTTTTGCCCGCGCCGTTCGCGCCGACGAAGCCGCAGACGGAACCGTGGGGAATCTCGAAGGTGACGCCGTTGACCGCCTGGAGGTTTCCGAAGTAGCGGTAAAGGTTCTGGATTCGAAGAGCGGACATGGAAAAAAATTGGGATTTGAAATTTCAGGGAGCGACGACCGGGCCGGTGATAACGGTGTGGGTTTCCTTCCACGTGATGCCGGGATTGGTGTCGATGCCGGGAGCCTGGGTGGTGATGGCGACAAAGTGGCCGGGACGTGTGATGGCGGTTTTGAGAAACTGCTGGTTGCGACCCGCGAAGGCGTTGGTTTCCTTGGTTAGGACGGGCAAGGCCATCGTGGCATCGATGGGAGTGAGGGTGAAGCGTTTGCCGGCGGTGATGCCGTCGGCGCGGTGCCATTGCCTCGCTTCGTCCTGATAGAAAAGCGTGTCGATGGGGAACTCGAAGGTGGAGAGGTAGTTGCCGGGAGTGTCGGTTTTTTCAATCCGCCCGCGGGTGGAGATGACGGTGGAGAGCACGTGGCCGTGCTCGGAGCGGCTTTGGAACCAATCGCCGGACGCGTTGAGTTTTCCATCGGCGGGCTGGAGGTTGAAGTTCCCCTTGGAGCCGCTGCCACTGGTGAAGCGCGCCCAACGGCTGGGTGCGATTTCCACCGGATGGAGCAGGGCGGGGGTGTTGATGGTGAAGTCCGAACCCGTTAGCACGCCGGTGCGGCAGAATTGTTCCTGATGGAGATGCGCCGCGTTCACGCCGCCGTCCGGGCGGACTTCCATCAGGATCCGGCGCATGCCGTTTCCGCCGAATCCGTCCTGGGTGATGATCAGGACGATGAGGATCAGGCTGGCTCCCAGCGAGATGAGCGGGGTGGTAATGAAGAGCTTGTGGCGCTGGCCGGATTTCGCGAAGACGAAGAGGTTCACCGGGCCGACGAGAATGGCGAAAATGATGAGCACGATGACAAACACCGCGTATTGGAATTTTTGCTCGCCGAAGAGTTTTTGCAGCGGCCATGCGCCGGAGAAATCATTCTGGTTGGATAACTGGCGTGGCTTCGTGGGGTTGTCGGCGACGAGATCCACGACCTTGGGGGCGTCGAGTTTCAGATCCGATGCCACGTTCTGGATCTCGATGCTGCCGTAGCCGGGATCCGCTGGCAGGCCGAGGGCGGCGGCGGTGATGGAACTGGTGGCGTAGATCGCGAGTTGTCCGCCGAGCCGGACCCATGATAGAATCGCATTGCGCGCGCCGGGCGGGATGTTCGTCCAATCGCCGTCGGTCATGATCACGCTGTCGTAGCCGGAAAAGGCGAGCCAGTCGTCGGGCAGCTGCTTGGGATCGAATTTTCCGGCAAACTCGCTGGAGCCGCCGCGCGAACCGGAGAATTTTCCTGATAGGGCGCTGTCGAGCAGTGAGGCGTTAGGCGTGAACAGCGCTTCGCTGAGCAGCACCGCCGGTTGGTTCCTGCCGATCGACGAGCGGATCGTGTTTTCCGCAATGCCCATCGACCCGCTGAGTTTGGCGGTGAGGTTGGCGCCACCGTAGGAGTCGCCGGGCGGGGACAAGGGGATGCTGATGTCGCGGGTGGAGGTTTTTCCGCCCGGGGTTTCGAAGGTGAACGAGGAGCGGGCGCCGAGGCTGGTGCCATAGTCGGCCCGACTCTCGAAATCCAACCGGATGCGGCTGTTGTTTTTCAGATTGTTGGCGATTTTCACCCGCACCGGGAGGAAGCCGCCGGGCGAGGGTTTTGAAAAAAGCGCGAGCACCTCGACGTGGGTGTCGGTGACCGGATCGAAGACCTCGCGGATCATCGTTTCCTGGGCGGAGACGTGCAGGGCGAGCGCGAGAAAGAGGAAAATTCGGAGCATGGAGAATCGTCGGTTAGGAATTCGCGCTGAGAACCTTCGGCGTCGCGCTCGCCTGGAACGGCACTTCTTCCAGCAGCGCGCGGACGATGTCGTTCGTCGTGTGACCTTCCACGCGGGCGTTGTAATCGAGCACGATCCGGTGGCGCAGGACGGCGGGGGCGATGGCTTTGACATCCTCGAAACTTGCGTTCACCCGCTCCTGCATCAGCGCGCGGGCCTTGGCTCCGGAGGCGAGTGCGAGCGCGGCGCGGGGGCTCGCCCCGTAGCGGATGC
>JBGSTM010000331.1:0-7294 GCA_041736495.1 Akkermansiaceae bacterium | reverse complement strand
GAGTGATCCCGACTTCCACGCATCGCTGGTCTTTCAACCTGAATCTTGCGATTCCCGACGCGCAGCGCACAATTTAATCTTTTTCCTCTTCTCAGCGAAACCTAGTCTGCTTAGGACCGCCACGTTCAATTTGCACTGAACCTTGGCACGATTACCGCTGAGCCATACTGTCAAAGAGCTTGTTTCGAGGGGACTAAAAAGCCGATCGGGTGGTTTTACCGAAGTAAGCACCGCGATCGACATCCTGTCTCTCGGTCGCCCTCCGTCGTGGCGACGGGCGGAACCTAGTCCCCTCCCACGACCCCGGTCAATCCATTTTGTGATGTTTTTTGAGAAATTTTCTCCCGAAACCATAACTCACTCATTATTAGTTGCTTTCAACCTGAATCCCAAGTTGACTTTCGTATAGATTTGCAACTCTCACTCATCCAATTTCTCAACACGGACAAGCCTCCCCAGGTTTCCGGCTAATCATCCAGCAAGATTACCGAGAGGGTCGCATATTCACCGGTTTTGTCCAATCCGCGGTGGATGGGGATGCCTTGTCTCGCAGGAATCTCATCGTCAATGGTGTCGGGGAAAGCGTTGAAAGTTTTCGCATTGCCGTGCGCCAGGATGAGCCTCACCTGCTGGCCGGCGGCAGGCCCCCTCAGACCCGACGATGTTTCATCGGAGGCGGCGGCTCTAACCATCACAAGAGTTCAGTCCGGTCTTTTGCATGGAGTCTCGCAAGCAATTTGAGGCGGGCTACCTGTACGCACGCTTCAAACCTGAATTCCTCAAATCTATTTCCTGGTGCCCGGGCATCAGCAAATGAACAGTTGCCATATCCATCCGAGAATCACATTCGCTTTTTACAAACGAACGAACGACTCATTGGATTACAAGCGAACAGCAAGCCTCGTTTGCCGAGTCAATGGAAATTCCTGAGCCACTCGTGAATGAGACCGCCGGTGGATGCCCACGAGAATACCGACTGCGGCCAGACTGAATACCAGACTGGTTCCGCCATAGCTCACAAAAGGAAGGGGAAGCCCGTCATTCGGCAGCAAGGCGGTAGTCACACCAATATTCACCATCGCGGGAACGACAATCACGCACGTCAAACCCAAAGCCACGCAGCGATTGAAGACATTGTTCGCCTGAAGCGCGATTCCGCAGCCTGCAACGGCGATCAGCACATAACAAACCACCACTCCCAGTGTAAACGGCAACCCCAGTTCCTCACCGACTACCGGGAAAATGAAATCGATGTGGGCGAAAGTCAATGTTCCGAATTTCTCAACCCCGTTACCCAAACCCACTCCCCAGGGTCCTCCATTTCCAAGTGCAAGGAGTGCCCGCCATTGCTGCATTCCACGGTCAAGCTGATGAACTGGATTTTCCAGATCCAACCACGCCTCGATCCGACCCCAACGGTTAGCATCATGATAGATGTAAAACGCCGCCGCGGAGATCACGGCGAGCGCGGTTGGAACCGCGTATATCATGCGGGTTCCGACACAGAAGAGGATCGCACCAACGGCGACTGACAGTGACAAGGCGGTTCCTACGTCGGTTTCCCCGGCAATCAGTACAATGGGAATTCCAGCGATGATTCCAGGAATGACAAAACCTCTCCAGAAGGTGTGCACCTCCGTCTGCCAGCGGGCAAACCAAGAGGAAAGGGTCAAAACAATGACGATTTTGGCCGCTTCAGACGGCTGGAATTGTCCGATGATCGGCACCTTGATCCAGCGGTTGGATCCATACTGGGGCTCCGCGATCCCCGGCACGAAACATAACACCAGTAAGAAACACGCCCCGACCAACATCCATGGAGAAACCCTGCGCAGCACCTCCAGCGGAATTCGCGAAACCACCACAGCTCCAACCAGTCCCAACATCACCATAACTGCCTGGCGTGTGAGGAAGTGATAGGTCCCAAATCCTTTGACCCACGCACCGGTGCTTGTCAACATGACGAGGCCCAGCACGACAAGAGCCGCGACAGCCGCACAAAGGATGATGGAACAATGGCGTGTCATGGATGAAGATTGTCAGTCAGGGATCACGAGGCTCATGCCCACCTTCATCTTTCTTGCATCACTGATGCCATTCGCCTTCATGAGGACATCCTGATTGACCTTGAAGCGGTTTGCGATCCGCCAGACGCTGTCACCGTTCCGCACCACGTAGGATCTCCCTGTGGAGGCGGACTGCGCGGCGCGCACAGGATTGACGTTTGGTTTCACCAACTGGGCGCGGGGGGCGTTGCTGACATCCACAGGAAGGGCTTCCACCAAGCCGCGATCATTGTCCAAAGGAGTCTGGCTGCGGATCGCATCCACTTCAGGCGGTTCGGCGGCGATGATCCGCTTCGGTGGAATTTTGAGCAGCAGTCCCGGCACGATTTCAACATGTTGATTCACCAGGCGAAGGTCCGCTTCATCCACTTCCGCCTGTGCGGCGATGCGGGCGTAGTTATCACCCTGCATGACCACATACGGTTTCTCTCCAGATGCGAGACGAGGAAGATCCATCCGCCGGGACACACTTGCAACCGGTGGAATAGCTTCTTGTTTCTCTTTCGCCGCGGACTTCGCCGCACCGGGCGACCTTCCATCCAGGAAAGTCTGATGCACGAAAATCAGCCCTATCGCCACGATGTGGATCAGGAAAATAATCGTCAACGCACGGGAAATTTTGGAGCCGCTTTCATCAGTCTCCAATTCGGCTGCTGCCGCAGCGGCTACGCGTTGTTTGCGGTTTCCGGTGACAGCTTTCAATCGTTTGAACATTCCCTTGGGTGCAGGACGGCGTTTGACAGGCAGGGTGTGGGGCTTCATGGCGTTTAGCGAAGTTGGTGGACGAGATCCCGGAAGGTGTTTCCGCGTTGTTCGTATCCGGTGAATTGGTCGAAAGAGGAAGTTCCGGGAGAAAGCAGGACGGTGGATCCGCGGGGCGCGAGACCACGAGCCGTGGCAACCGCGGTCGTTAGGTTTGATACCGCTTCGCAGGGTACAGCCTGTGAGAACAGATCGGCTAGCGGACGCGCTATCTGGCCGAACGTGACAACGGCGAGCGCCTTTTCCACGAGAAGAGGGACCACCGGGCTATAATCGAGCCCCTTCTCTTTCCCACCCGCAATGAGCACCACCGGCCGGGTTTGCGAACGCAAGGCGCTTTCAAGCGCGTGCAGGTTTGTCGCTTTCGAGTCATTCAGGTACTCGACTCCATCGAGCGTTCGGATGAGTTCGCAGCGATGGGGCGGCGGAGCATACCCATGAAGCGCCTCGCGCATCGTTGTGGCGCAAACCCCCAGAGCCTCGCAGCTTGCGAGCGCGGCCATCAGATTCTCGGCATTGTGAAGCCCCCTCAGGGCGGTGTCATGCTCCATGTCGATCCACGTCTGCCCGCCATGTTCGATAAGTAGTCCTTTGGAATACCAGTCCGCCGATTCGTCTATCGTCGAGAAAGCAACCGGCTTTGCGACCAAGCCCGGCAACTCCTCACCCAACCTAACCACCGCCGTATCATCCGTCGTTTGATTTTCGAAAATCCTCAATTTGGCCGCTCGATAGGCATCCACCGTCAGATAGCGGTCCATGTGATCGGGCGCGAAGTTCAGCCAGACAGCCACTACCGGATGCAGCGTCCGGACCGTCTCCAACTGGAACGAGCTCAACTCCAGCGAAACTACCGCAGGAGGAACCGCCTGGAGAACGACCTCGGCGAACGGCGTGCCATAGTTGCCGCAGGCCGTTCCTCCCAGCGAGGCATGGGAGAGGATTCGCTCGACCAGCTCGGTGGTGGTCGTCTTTCCGTTGGTCCCCGTGATCCCGACAATGCGTCCCTGATAGAAGCGCGCCGCGAGCTCCACTTCGCCGATGACCTCGCCGGCATGTTCGGAGAACGCCGCAACGTAAGGACCGTAGGTATCGATTCCGGGACTGACAACCAGCAGATCCGAAATCAACCCGCGACCATCAGCCTCCGTCGCATTCGGATGGATTTCCACGCCTGCGGGCATCTCTACGAATGCCTCCACACCCGCCCGGTCCCATGCGGAGACGCAGGCACCCTCACGCAGCGCAAGCGCCGCTGCCGCGCGGCCGCTGCGTCCCACGCCAAGGATGGCGACATGTTTTCCGGTGAGGCTCATGGTTGATTCAGGCTATCTTGAGAAGGGCGAGTCCGAACAGGGCGAGCATGATTGAAATGATCCAGAAGCGGATGATGACCTGGTTCTCATGCCAACCTAGCAGCTCGAAATGATGATGAATCGGAGACATCTTGAAAATCCGCTTTTTCCGCAGCTTGAAGCTTCCGACCTGCAGGATGACCGACATCGCCTCCATCACGAATACTCCACCGATGATGATGAGGAGAAGCTCCTGTTTGGCGCAGATCGCCGCCGTGCCGAGCGCTCCGCCGATGGCAAGTGAACCGGTGTCACCCATGAACACCTTGGCCGGGTGGCAGTTGAACCACAGGAATCCGAAACACGCACCTACCAGCGCCATTAGGAAGATGGCCAGTTCGCCGATATAGCGGTTGTGCGGAATGACCAGATATTCGGTCGCCATGTAGAAATGGCCCGCCAGATAGGCAAGAAACGCATACGAAAGCGCCACGCTGATCGTCGTCCCCGTGGCCAGTCCATCCAGCCCGTCCGTTAAATTCACCGCATTCGAACAGCCGACGATGACCAGCGCGAAGAAGGGAATGATCATCCAGTGCAGGTTGATGATTTCCTCTTTGAAAAGCGGAAAACAGATCGCCCCGATGTCGATGGGATTTTTCCCGAGCCGATAGCCAGCAAGGCCGTCCGCAATCTGTTGGGGAGAGGCTCCGAAGCCGGAAATTTCCTTTTTGAAGTAAAGAAAACTGGCTGCGACCAGAGCGATAATCAACTGCCAGGCGAGCTTCTTCCGGCTACTGATCCCGTCGGACTTTTTCTCCTTCACCTTCTTGTAATCGTCGCAGAACCCAAGCAATCCGCAGGCCGCCATCGTGCAGGCGCATACGGCGATGAACGGATTCAGCGGGCGGGCAAACACCAAGGTCGAAATCAGCACCGAGCCGATGATGAGCACGCCGCCCATTGTCGGAGTGCCGATCTTGCCACCTTGAAGTTCCGCCAGTCTATGAACCTCCTCTGCCGTGCGAATGGGTTGATTGACTTTGAGCGAAATCAAGCGCCGGATCACCCGCGGGCCGAAGATCACCGAGAGGATGAACGACAGCAGTCCGGCGCTTGCCGCGCGGAAAGTGATGTATTGGAACAGGTTTAAAAATGAAAAGCTATAGGCCCAACCCTCCTGACCGGAGGCTTTTTCGGCTTCAAATGCCTGATACCAGAAATCGTAAATTGCGGGGAGCATCAGTTTCGGGGGAATGCTGCGTGCATGACGCGCTCAACGGTTGCGGTGCGGCTGCCCTTGAAGAGCACCACGTCACCGGGTTTCACTTCACGCGTCAGCCACCTGGCAGCTTGCTCGAAGTCGGAAAAATGGGGCGAGTTTTTCGCGCCTTCAGCGATCCCCTCGGACCCTTCCCCCACAGCGATCACCGTGAGGTGGCGTTCCGCAGCCAGGGCACCCGTCCGCAGGTGCGCGGCCGGTGCGTGCGGGCCGAGTTCGCCCATGCGGCCAAGCACGATGATGCGGCGCGAACCGTCCGTGACCGGTGTGTCCGCCAGCGTCTCGATGGCTGCTGCCATCGACTCGGGGTTCGCGTTGTAGGTGTCGTCAATGACTGTGGTTCCGCGATACTCGTATCGTCCCAGCCGTCCGCCAGTTAGGACGGCGTGCGAAAGTCCGTCCGCGATTTCCTGGATTGAAATGCCGAGCTTCCAGCCCACACCGGCGGCTAGCAACGCATTGGTCACCATGTGCCGCCCGGGCACGGGCAGGGCGACTTCCGCCGATTCCTCCCCTTCGATGACGAGGGTGAAGGAGGTCCCGTCCACGTCGAACCGCAGGTTCTCCGCTCGCACCAGACCGCGGCCGTTGCCGACGGCGATCATGGACGCCTTCGTCCGCTGGCGCAGGTATTCCCGAAACTCACAGGTAGCGGGTAGAAACAAAATTCCGTCTGCCGGCAGGGCTCGGGCGAGCATGCCTTTTTCCTCGGCAATCGCCTCGCGCGTCTTGAGAAACTCGATGTGCGCCGTGCCGATGTTCGTGATGATGCCATATTTCGGCCGGGCGATCTCACAGAGCGGAGCGATCTCACCGGAGTGGTTCATTCCCATCTCCCACACGGCGGCGGTGTGATCCGCCGTGGTCGCGAGGACCGTGAGAGGCACGCCGATGTGGTTGTTCAGATTCCCGAACGTTGCCGATACATTGAAGGCCTTCGACAGCACCGCCGAGGTGAAATCCTTGGTGCTGGTTTTTCCATTGGAACCGGTGATGGCCACCACCGGAATGTCCAACTGTTTGCGCCACCAGCAGGCGAGACGCTGCAGGGCGAACAAGGTGTCAGGCACGACGATGACCGCCGCATTGGCTGGAGCGTCACCTTCCCAATGCCCCACCACCGCGACGGACGCGCCGCTTTCAAGTGCTTTCAATGCAAAGAGATCCCCATTGAAATTCTCACCGCGCAGCGCGAAGAACGCCGATCCTTGCGGTAGCTTGCGGGTATCCGTCGAAACTCCGCCGGACACCATCACGTCTCCCCGTCCCGCAGCAAGCGGCGCACCGAGGATCTCTGAAAGTTTTTGGGCGGATATCGTCTTCATCGCATGTCTGTGATGGCTTGGGCTCGGTCGCGAAGCGCTTTGCTGGCGTGTTTCCTGTCGTCGAAGTCAACGGTCTCGTCCGCGAACTGTTGGGTCGTCTCATGGCCCTTTCCGGCGATGAGGATGATGTCGCCGGAAAGCGAGTTCGCGATGGCGAAGTCGATGGCCTCGGCACGGTCCGGAATGCTGCGGAACGTCTTTCCCCTGAGCCCGCCCTCGATCTCGCGGATGATCGTTAGAGGATCCTCGGAGCGGGGATTGTCGGAAGTGACGACGCACGCGTCACTGTGGCGCGCGGCGGCGGCGGCCATCAGCGGTCGCTTGGTTTTGTCGCGGTCCCCACCGCAGCCGAAGACGGTGATCAGGCGGCGTGGATCGAGTTCCTTGAGCGTGCGGCATGCGTTTTCCACGGCGTCCGGAGTGTGCGCGTAGTCCACGAAAACCGTGGCACCGCCGGCGTTGCCGACGTTTTCCATCCGTCCCGGAACCTGCGGGGCTTCGACCAGCGCGGCCACCGCCTCGCGCGGTTTGATGCCGCAGGCGCTGGCGGCGGCGATGGCTGCC
>JBGSTM010000299.1:0-3787 GCA_041736495.1 Akkermansiaceae bacterium | reverse complement strand
CGTGAAAGTCTTCGGCCGCGGACAGGTCAGCACCTACTTGCTCGCCGGGCTCGGCGACAGCGTGGAAAGCCTGCTCGAAGGCAGCCGCCAGCTCATTGCACTCGGCGTTTATCCGTTCGTCGTGCCGTTCGTCCCGGTCACCGGCACGCCGCTGGCCGGTCACGCCCCACCGACCGCGGATTTCATGAAAGCCGTGCTCGCCCCGCTCGGTGCAATGCTCACCGAAGCTGGCATGACATCTGATACCGTCAAAGCCGGATGTGCGAAATGCGGAGCCTGCAGCTCGCTTTCCTCATTCGAGAAAACCGGACTAACCACCTGCTCCCATGCCTGAAACCACCTTCACCGCTGAGCTTCCGGACGGCACGTTCCAACCCTGCTACTCGCCGTCATCGGTCGTGAAAAATTACTTCAAACCCGGCCAGGTCGTCCCGGCCAGCGAGTTCATCGAGCTTTCCCGCACCGCCCTGACCGAAGCCTCCGAACGCGTCCGACAGAAATTCGGCTTCTCCTGCACCGCCGCCTCCGCGTCCCTCCGCGACATCGAGCGCTGGGCGGGAGCACTCCCGCCGGACACTCCGATCACCATTCTCCACATCAGTTAGGCCATGCCTTTTGCAGAGACCGAATACATCTCCGTCATCATCATCGGTGGCGGCCAGGCAGGGCTTTCCGCCAGCTACTGCCTTCGCCAGCGCGGCGTGGACGATCACATCATTTTCGAAAAACACCGCATCGGCCATTCGTGGCGGTCGGAACGCTGGGACACTTTCTGCCTTGTCACGCCCAACCACCAATGCCGCCTGCCCGGCCATCATTACGACGGCGACGATCCGGAAGGCTTCATGGTGAAGGACGAAATCGTGGACTACATCGAACGCTACGCGAAAAAATTCCGGCCGCCGGTTCTCGAAGGCGTCACTGTGACCTCCGTCACCAAGCGCGACGGCTATTTCTACGTCACCACCGATCAAGGCACGTGGTATTGCGACGATGTCATCGTCGCCATCGGCGGCTTCCACATTCCCTTCGTCCCCTCCGGCGCCGAGCGAATTCCCGACTCCATCAAACAGATCCACTCGGTCGATTACAAACGCCCGTCGCAAATCCCCGAGGGTGAAACCCTCATCGTCGGCTCCGGCCAATCCGGCGTGCAGATCATGGAAGACCTCCATCTCGAAGGCCGCAAGGTCCACCTCTGTCTCGGCAACGCCCCGCGCTCACCACGCCGCTATCGTGGAAAAGACGCGGTCACCTGGCTCGAGGAAATGGGTTATTACAAAACCACCATCGCCGAGCACCCCGACAAGGCGAAGGCCATCAACGGCACCAACCACTACCTAACTGGACGCGACGGCGGCCACGAGATCGACCTCCGCAAGTTCGCGCTCGAGGGCGTGAAACTCTACGGCTTCGTCGAGGGCATCGATTTCGAAAAATTCACCATCCGCCAGGACCTCGCCGACAAGCTCGACAGTGCCGATCGTTCCTACAACGGCATCTGCCAACGCATCGACGACTCCATCGCGGAAGCCGGCATCGATGCTCCCGAGGAATCTCACTATACTCCCGTCTGGCTCCCCGAAATCGAGCCGACCGAACTCAATTTCGCGGAGAACAACATCACCAGCATCGTCTGGTGCATCGGGTTCCACCCGGATTTCAAATTCATCAAACTCCCCGTCTTCAACATGCGTGGCTTCCCAGAGACCGACCGCGGCGTCACCGAAATCCCCGGCCTTTATTTCCTGGGACTGCCCTGGCAGCACACCTGGGGCTCCGCTAGATTTTCCGGCATCGCCGAAGATGCGGACTACATTGCCTCCAAGATCGAGGCCAGCATCCCGCAACCCGTTGAGTCATGATCCTCGAAAATTTCCCCAGCTACAGCCCCCACGATTTCGTCTTCAAGATCGCGAAATCAAAGCAGGACCTCGACGGTTTTTTCTCCGTCCGTCGCGACATCTTCTGCGAAGAGCAGGGGATCTTCGTCGAGGACGACAGGGATCTTTTCGATGAGTCGATGATCCCCATCGTTTGCAAAACCCTCATCGCAGGAATGGAGGACACCGTCGCCGGAGTTGTCCGGATCGATGAACGAAAGCCCGGTGTCTGGTATGGTTCGCGCCTCGGCGTCGCAAAGGATTTCCGGCGGATTCGTCACTTCAGTCCCGGCGTGGCGGTGAGAAATTTGCAACCTTGCTATCACGGACTCGGTGCGCTCGGTGCCGGGTTGATCTATAAAGCCGTCTCCACCGCGAACGCGCTGGGTTGCCACGAATTCCTCGCCACCGTCCAGCATCAGAACGCACGGTTTTTCCAACGACTTCATTGGGAACCTCTGGAGGAGATCCAGCTCCACGGCATCACCCACGTGAAAATGCGCGCGGATCTCGCATACTATCAGGCGGCTGCGCGGGTGGCGTGAATGGCCTGGCTAACAAAGCCACAGCACTGCCACCTGGGCGACGAGGATGCGCAGCAGCATCGTCAGCGGATAGACGTTCGCGTAGGAAAGCGACGGATAGTCCGAGTTCGCCAGTTTGTTGGCGAAGGCGAGGGCTGGCGGGTCGGTCATGCTGCCGGCGAGGACGCCTGCTAGAGTGAGGTAGTTCAGCTTGAGCCACTTGCGGGCGATCACGCCGATGACGAGCAAGGGAAGGGTGGTGACAGCCGCGCCGAGCGCCATCCATTGCAAGCCGGTGGCGGAGAAGGCGGTTTCCACGAATTTCCCCCCTGCGCCGAGGCCGACGCAGGCGAGGAAGAAGATGATGCCGAGCTCGCGGAATGCGGTATTCGCGTTGATGGGCATGTAGATTACCAGCGGGCCGATTTTTCCAAGACGGCCCATCAGGATCGCGATGATCAGTGGTCCGCCGGCCAGTCCAAGTCGCAGCGGCACTGGCAGACCCGGCAGACTCCACGGATAGAGTCCGAAGAATATCCCCACCGTGATGCCAAGGAAGATGGAGGCGAAGCTCGTTTCGTTGAGCTGCCGGACGGAGTTTCCGAGCACTTTGGCCGCCTGGTCAATGGCCGCTTCCTCGCCGACGAGGTTGAGCATGTCGCCGAAATTCAAGCGCATGTTAGGCACGGCAGTCAGAATCATGTCTTGGCGGCTGACGCGGCTGACGGTGACTCCGAAGCGCTGCGTGATCTGAGTCGCGGCGATGGTCTTGCCGACCATGTCCTTGTGGGTGACGACCACGCGCTTGGCGGTGATCGTGCCGGGATTGGTCCGCAGATCTTCGTCCACTTCGCGGCCCACGCTGAGCTCGGCGCGGTGAAGTTGTTCCGGCGAGCCCACGGCGAGCACCCGGTCGCCGAGCTGCACCACCGTGTCACGGGTGGCCACTTGCGTTTGCTCGTCGGCCTTCCTGCGGATCCGGGAAACCACGATGCAATCGTCGCCGAGACCAGGGATGTTCCTGATGGGCTCGCCGGCCAGGTTGGCGTTTTCAATGATGAAGGTCGCACGCCGGACTTCGCTCACGCCTTCCGCCATTTTCTGTTGGAGCAGGAAGAGTTCCTTTTTCGGATCGATGTGGAAAACCAGGCGGATGATCACCATCGCGAGGATGATGCCGAGCACGCCGAACGGATAGGAAACGGCATAGGCCATCGCGGCGAGATTGGATTGACGGGCTCCGTCCGCGACGTTCGCCATCGCCTGTTGGGCGGCACCGAGGGAAGGAGTGTTGGTGGTGGCTCCGGACAGGGTTCCGGCCATCACCCCGAGGTCCCAGTTGAGAAAATGACCCATGCCGAAGGCGATGCCCGCGCCGGA
>JBGSTM010000278.1:0-6992 GCA_041736495.1 Akkermansiaceae bacterium | reverse complement strand
TTTCCCACCTAACCAGCGATGCAATTAACTGTGTCAGTAGCAGCGTCCAAGGTTGGTCAAGGCTCCATCGCTCCGTGATGGCGCGAATCTTCTGCACTCTTTGCTGATCTGCGTAGCAGCTCTATCACTGCGGGTTGAGCTCGTGTTACGCGGTTCCTCCGTCGGCGGTGGGACCGCACTTGCGCCTGCGGAAGCCTTACGGATAGATCACCTTTTCCAAAAACAACCCGTCCGCAGGAGCACAGAGCGGAGACTTCCCGAGGGGAAGTCCCGGCGGCTGGTCGAGCAGCGCGGCGAGGTCATCGAGACGGATGCGGCCTTGCGCGGCGTGGACGGCGCCGCCAGTGAGGAGGCGGACCATTTTATAGAGGAATCCATCGCCCCGATACATGATCTGATAGCCATCCTGCAGGGTGGTGAGTTCCACCGACTCGATGGTGCGGCACCAGTCGATGTCCGGCGTCTCATTCCCGCGGTAGGCGGCGAAGGCGTGAAAGTCGTGACGGCCGATGAACTGGGCGAGGGCGTCCCACAGCACGTCCGCGTCGAGCTGGCGCGGGATGTGCCACGCGAGTCCGGCCTTGAGCGGTGGCAGGATGGGATCGGTGCAGAGGTCGAAGTGGTAGACCTTGCCGATGGCGGAGAAGCGGCTGTGGAAATCCGGCGAGATTTCCTCACAGGCCATGACCCGGATCGTGGCCGGCAGCTTGCAGTTGAGCGCGGGCACCCAGTTGTAGGGATTCATCGAAAGTTCCGGCGGCGCGTCGAAATGGGCGATTTGCCCGAGCGCGTGCACGCCGGTATCGGTGCGGCCGGAACCGTGGAGGCGGACAGGATGTTTCGCCACTTCCGCCATGGCGGCCTGGACGATGTCCTGCACGGTATTTCCGCAGACCTGCGACTGCCAACCGTTGTACGGACGGCCGTCATAGGCGAGGGTGAGTTTGAGACGCATGGGCAGTCGCGGGAATCAGGATGCGGTTGTCAGTTGCCGGGCTTTTCGAACGGCGTCTTGACCACGTAGCCGGATTTCAACTTCTTGCCGTCCTTGGTGACGGTTCGGTGGGTGACACAACCGCTCGAAAGCGCGACCAGAACGACGGCGAGCAGGCACTGGCATGGGAATGGGAATTTCATGGGCGGAGCTGAAGGAAAGGAAGTTCAGTCCTGCCGACAAGTGGAATCCGGGTTACTCCCACACATCCTGGACTGGGCTGGACACTTCCTTGTATCCCGATTCCCGGACCTCGCCATTGACCGTGACGGTTTCCTTCACGATGCAGCCGCTGGAAAGCACGGCGGCGGAAAAAAGGCAGAGCAGGGCGAATTTGGTTTTCATGGTTTCATCTTGTTGATGGTTAGAAATTCGTTTCCCCCATCCACAGGTTGAGGATCTCGACGGCGGCGGCCTGGTCGATGATGGCTTTCTGCTGGCGGGCGTTCCGGCCGGCTTCACGGAGTTTCGCAGCGGCGGTGGAGGTGGTTAGAGTTTCATCGATGAAGACCAGGGGAATGGTCGGGACGCGCTCGCGGAGCAGACCGGCGAAGGCACGGACCTTGGCAGCGCTGCTTCCCTCGCTGCCATCCATGCGGACGGGCAGGCCGATGACCAGGGTGTGAACCTGGCGGACTTCCGCCAGGCGGGCGATGCGCTCGACGGCGTCGCCCTTGATCTGGTCGATGGTTTCCACCGGATGCGCGAGTATGCCGAAGTCATCGGTCGCAGCCACACCGATGCGGGCATCGCCGTAATCGATGCCGAGCGCGGGGTGCGGGGAATTGGAGAAGTGGGAGTTGATGACTCGAGATGAATGAATGAAAGCCGGGATGAATCCCGCGGTCCCGGTGGATTCGGGCGGGATTAATCCCGCGCTCCAATTGCTAGAGAAGCTCTACCGGCAAAATGTCGGAGAGCTTTTTGATGGCGTCCGCCTGGTGGCGGTTGGCGACGAGAAGGGCATCGGGCGTTTGCACGATGATCAGATCGTCCACACCCAGCAGGGCAATGCGGCTGCCGGGGCGGGCGTTGAAGATGATGTTGTTCTGGGAATCGAGCTCGCTGACCGGTTCGTTGGCGCGGTTTTCCTGGCCATATTTCTCAAGATACTTGGCGATGGAAATCCACGAGCCAACGTCGTCCCAGTCGAAGGTGGCCTCGATATTGAAGACGCGATCGGCGCTTTCCATCAGGGCGTAGTCGATGGAGATCGGGGTGAGTTGCGGAAACTTCGAGTCAACCGTGGCGGAAATGTCCTTGGAATCGCGGAGCTCGGAAATGAAGTCGCCGAGTTCCGGCGCATGGGTGGCCAGCTGTTGGATCACCGTGGGCAGCGACCAGACGAACATGCCGGCGTTCCAGGAAAATCCGCCTTGGGAAAGAAACTGTTCGGCAAGTTCCGCGCTGGGTTTTTCGCGGAAGCGCTTCACCTCGAAGGGTGGATGCGCACATTCGAGACCGGGGATGGAGGCCGCATTCCCGCGCTCGATGTAGCCATACGACGGACAGGCCCAGGTCGGACGGAGTCCGATGGTGACCAGTCCATCGGAAATTTCCGCCGTGGCGAGGGCATCCCGCATCACTGAGTGATAGGCGGCGGTGTCCTGGATGAGTTGATCGGAGGGCAGCACCATCATCACCGCGTCGGGATTGCGCGCGGCGATGAGGCCGATTCCCAGGGCCACGGCGGGTGCGGTGTCGCGCTTGGCAGGCTCGGCGAAAATGTTCTCCGCAGGCAGCATCGGAGCGAGTTCCCTCACGGCATCGACTTGCAAGGAATTGGTGAGAATGAGGATGTTTTCGAAAGGAACCAACCCTTCGAGACGCCTGATCGTCTGTTCGAGGAGTGTGCCGGTCCCGAAAAGATCCAGCAGCTGCTTGGGTTTGTAATTGCGGCTGAGAGGCCAGAAGCGGGTGCCGGAGCCTCCGGCAAGAATCAAGGCGTAGGTGTTTTCAAGATCAGGCATGGCGCGGAAAACCTTGCCTAAAGGCCGCGCCGGGAAAAGCGGTATTCTCGGGAATGTGAATTCTCCTCTCCGGGCAATCAGCCTGATGAATGAGTTTCCCGAGCTGGAGCATTGCCATCTCCGATCGTATCAAATTTTGAAACGCTTCCGAAGCTCCTCCGGGATTGGAAATCGACCTGCCGGAAAAATGAAATCCGGCAGGTCGTGGGAATTCATTGATCTAAAGCTTTGTCGACTTTCTCGCCGGCCTTTTCAACCGGGCCCTTCGGATCGACGGCGTCTTTCACGTCTTCGACCACTTCATCCACACTTTCACCGGCTTTTTCGGCCGGGCCTTTTTCACGACAGGAGACGACGGTGGCGACAAGCGGGAACAGGCACAATGACAGGAGCAATGTTGGTTTCATGGTTTGGATGTTTGGTTTGGGTGGTCGCTAACGGAATCATTTCCGGCGATCCCCGGCATTAATCGCACGGTTGCCGGACATCGCCACCGATTTTGTCGAAGTCGGGTCATGCCGCACGTGCAACGGGTCAATGGCGGTAGCGCCCGCTCCCGTGATAGCCCCCGCGGCGGTAGTGGCGGTGGCTGCGGTTGTCATTGTCGTTTCCAGCCGCGTAGCCGATCAGACCTGCGGCTGCGACGCCGGCCACGGCCAGTCCCGGATCCACGGATTGCACGGGGCGACCGTATGAGTCGTAAGTGGTCATGCAGCTGACTCCGGAGCCGACACTGGCGACCAGTGCGATACCGGCGATGGAGCGCATGAGGATTTGTTTGGTATTCATGATAAAATAAGAACGTCGCGAATTGAAGGTGAAGCAACCCGCATTTGAGTGAATCGGAACCATCCCGCTCAGTAGCAGGGACGATAGGCGCGCCGGTGGTAGCTGCCGCTATGGTATCCACCGCTTCGGTAGTGGCGATGGTCGTCGTTGTTGTTTGCGATCGCGTAGCCGACCAATCCGGCGGCAGCGACTCCGGCCAATGCCAGCCCGGGGTCAACCGTCTGCACCTGGCGGCCGTAGGTATCATAGGTAGTCATGCAGCTCACGCTGGATGCGACACAGACGGCCAGCAGTGATACAGCCGACCAACGGAGGATGGAGGATTTGTTTTTCACACCGGGAGAGACGGGGAAGAGCTGAAGAAATTCACCCAATCTCCGAAAAAATTCCCCTTCGAATCCTTGGAGTCAGTTGCGCCGCACTTTTCCGCTTGGAGTCATCGGCAGCTGTTCCACGAACCTCACTCTAACCGGCGACTTGTAGGCCGAGAGCGACTGGCGGCACCTGCGGATCAATTCACGGGCAGTCAGACTTGCCCCGGGATGCAGGACCACCTCGGCGACGGGGACGGTGCCCAGCACGGCATGTGGCAAGCCGACCACCCGGCAGCGCCGCACGGCAGGCATGCTTTCGATCACGCTTTCCACCTCTTCCGGAAAGACTTTCATCCCGTTTACATTCAGCACGCTCTTCTTGCGGCCGCGGAGATAGAAGCGACCCGCCGCGTCGGTTTCCGCGAGATCGCCTGTGGCAAACCATCCATCCACACACACTTCGTCGACGGGCTGCCAAGGCGACAGATAGGCGTCGAACATTCCGGGCCCTTTGATCCACAACTCGCCGATCAGCCCGGTGGCCATCGGACGCCCTTCGCCATCGCGGAGCTCCACATCGAATGCCGGAAGCGGCCGCCCCACCGCCGTCGGGCAATCCCGCGCGCCACCGGTGTTGAGCATTGGCAGGCCGATTTCGATGATCCCCAGTCCCTGGACCAGCGGTTTATTGAATCGAGCGCGAAAATCCCGAGCAATTTCCGCCGCCAGCGGGGCCGCGGTGCTCACGGCCAGGCGGAGATCCGGCCAGACGAAATCACCGGGATCCACCGCCAGTTGGGCGAAATGAAAAGGTGCGCCGTAAATCACGGTGGCTCGCGTGGCCCTGGCGCGGTCCAGGATGTTTTCTGCCAGATGGGTGGTACCGATCACGGTGCAGGCGCCGTGATAAAGATATAACATGATGGAAACCGCGAAGTGATGCGCCATCGGCAGCAGCCACAGGATCCGGTCGCCGGGGCCGATTTCGAGCGCCGCATTCGCCGCGGTGATCCGCTCCCGCAGCTTGCGATGGCTCAGGACGACTCCCTTGCTTTTGCCGGTGGTCCCCGAACTGAAGCGGATGAACGCCGGATCCAGCGCGAAGAACTCCGATTCGTGATCGAGGCTCCGGAATGGCAGTGAAACCCACTCCGCGCCGGTGGATTTTTCGATTTCCCGGGCCGGATGCCGTCCTCCGGCACTGCGACCGAAGACGATGCCACACAATCCGGTGCGCTCGACGATTTCGTGGCGTTCCAGTTCGGTGAGTTCGTCCGCCAGGGGCACCAGGCAGCCACCGGCTTTGAGAATCGCCAGAGCCAGCACGATGTAATCGACACCGTTGCCGCAGGCCAAGCCGACCCGGGATGCTCCATCCTGTCGAAACCCGCGACAGCGCTCCAGCCAGGCTGCGACCTCCGCGACACGCTCCAGCAATTCGCCGAAACTCAGCGCGATCCCGTCGCCCATGAGCGCGGGACGCTCCGCCGATGCCCGCAGGGCGATTTGATCCACAATGTTCACCTGCGACATTCGTAGTGAATGAATTGCCACGCCACAAGATTTTCACCCGGCAGCGGCCGAAGGATTTCTGAAAAGCGCCAGATGCCGGTCCACTGACTTGCCCGGCGCGTCGGGGAGCGGGCGGGAAGCCGGGTGGCGCGCGTCCCAGAGGATGTCCGCGCCGCGGGTTTTGAGGGCCGCCTTGAGCAGTTCGTGCTCGCGGTCGAAATACGACGTGCAGGCGAGCAGCCCGCCGGGTGTTAGCGAGGCGAGGGCGTTTGATAGAAGCCGGTCCCAAACGGGAGGCTGGTCCCAGTAATTCTGGTGGCGGATGAAAACGAAATCGAAGGGTGGGAGCGACTTCATCCGGTCCGTCGATGACGCGTCACCGCAGCGGAACTCGATTTGCCCGTCCGGCAGCTGCCAGCGGCGGGCGGCTTCGGAAATCGTTTCCGGGCGCAGATCGATGCCCAGATAGAATCCGATTTCCGCCGGAGCAAGCGCGGCGGCGATCGCTCCTGTTTCATCAGCCCTCCCGCAGGCGAGGTTGAGCACGGCGATCTTTCCAGGTGGCTGATAGCCGATGCCATGGAGAGCGTCGCGCAACAGGATTCGCAGCCGGGACACATCGGCTGCGGTTGCAGGGTGATGGAAAGGGAGACGCTGGATCACGGGAGGAAACGTTAGCCCGCCTTCACCAGTGTCATCACGCACTCCAGGTGACGCGTATGGGGAAAGAGGTCGAAAGGCTGCACGTCCGCAAGCTGATAGCCACCCTCGCCCAGCAGCTTGAGATCACGCACCTGGGTGGCGGGATCGCAGGAGACATAGACCACGCGAGCGGGACCGAATTTCACCAACTGGTCGATGAACTCCGGCGTGCAGCCCTTGCGCGGCGGATCGATGACGACAGCCGTTTCCGCGGCGGGGAAGCTGATCTGGTCGAAGATCGCTTCGGCGGATGCGGTGAGGAACTTCGCGTTGGTGATGGAGTTCGCGGCGGCATTTTTGCGAGCCCACTCGCAGGAGGTTTCGGATACCTCGACTCCGGCGACCTGCGCGAAGTCTTTTGCCAGAGTTAGAGAAAACAGGCCGGAGCCACAATAGGCGTCGACGAGGAATTTCGCCCCCCCGGCGGCGGCTTGTTTCGCGACGTAGCCGGTGAAGGCGGGGAGGATGAAGGGGTTGTTCTGGAAGAAGTCTCCTGCTAGAAACTGGAATTTCAAATCGCCGACATGCTCAGTGGCCACGGCGCGGAAGTCGGTTTCCACACGGTCTTCGGTGGCGCGCAGCAGGACGGTGGCACCGCGCTTGAAGGTGTTCGCCCGCTTCCGCAGCCCTTCCCGGATGGCGGGGAGCTCGCGGTTGATCGTGTCCATGGCGATCGGGCATTGCGGCACGTCGATGAGTGACGAACGTCGG
>JBGSTM010000276.1:0-47420 GCA_041736495.1 Akkermansiaceae bacterium | reverse complement strand
CATCGCGAGCGCCAGTTCAGGGTCGAAGGGCGCGCGCCGCCACAAGACCATGCCCCGCTTGAGCGCTTCGTTGACATTTCCCGTCTCCAGGAGCGTGTGGATTTCCAACGCGGCGAGTGCTTGGAAATCGACATCGTTCGGCTTGGCGAGACGGCTGGTTTCCAGGCAATCCGCGTAGTCGCCCTTCAGGAACATCGCCCGTGCCGCTTCGATTCCAGCCGCGTTCTGTGCGCGCGCGACTGGAGAAGATACCCACGCCGCACAAGCAAACGCAGCACCCAGCATGATCGATTTTCCCCCGTTCATAAACGCGAAGCTAACACGCCCTGCGAGTCAGGCAATCGATTCCGGCGAGCCGCTGTCGAAATCACCCTTTGACGGAGAAATCCCGGGGTCATCGGGAATTTCCGCGATGACGTAATTTCAGAACGCATAAATCGGAGTAGGTTCGGGCCGTCTTCTCCCCCCCACATCCTGACCAACAACCACCCCCCCCGGGTTGTGCGGCACCGCGGTTTGACTTTGATCGAACTGACGGTAGTCCTCATAATTCTGTTAGCACTCGTCTCCATCATGTCCGTCGGTGCCCGCGCCTGGCTCCGTGGCAGCGAACGCACCAGCTGCATCCTCACGCTGCGCAACGTCCAGGTGGCCGCCCGCTCCTATCAGAATCTCTACGGCTACAACTACGGCGGCCGTCCCTACGCCGAGCGCGGCACCCAGGACATCGTCGAGCATCTGCGCAACAAGGGCTACATCGAGGAATCCACCTACAAGCAATCCCGCGGTGATTCGCCTTGCGCAGCCGGTGGAACCTACACTTGCCCGCAGCCGGACATTTTTCCGCTGGAAGGGCAGCTCTACATGAATTGCTCGCTGTCGAAAACCGCGGATCACGTGCCAGCCACACTCGACGGCTGGTAATTGACTGCTTGGCAGCCGTCCGAATCCGGGTGATGCATGGGGTGTCACCATGCGTTATCCGGAAGCGATTGACTGGCTGTTCTCCACCCAGATGTTTGGCATCAAGCTGGGGCTCGACGGGCCGCGGCAGTTGCTCAAGGAATACCTCGCCTACCCGGCCCACGGCGTGAAAGTCGTGCACGTCGCCGGCACGAACGGCAAGGGCAGCACCTGCGCGATGACCGACAGCATCGCCCGGGCCTGCGGTTACCGCTGCGGGCTTTTCACCTCACCCCACCTGATCGACTACCGCGAGCGGATCCGGGTAAGCGGCGAGGAAATCCCGGAGGACGATTGCGCCGAAATGCTCACCGAACTGCGCGGTCTTTGTGAGCGCATGGAGACCCATCCCACGTTTTTTGAAATCACGCTCGTGCTCGCCATGCGTTGGTTCCGCGTTCGCGAGTGCGAAATCATCGTCCTGGAAACCGGCATGGGCGGGCGACTTGATGCCACCACCGCGGTCCCGGCCGACGTTTGCGTGATCACCCCCATCGGCCTCGACCACATGCAGTACCTCGGAGATACGATCGAGGAAATCGCCATGGAAAAGGCTGGAATCCTCGTCAGCGGGAAACCTGCCATTTCAGCGCCCCAGCATCCGTCGGTGCAGCGGATCCTGGAAAAGGAGGCGAATGAGCGCCGGTCGGTGCTGGAATTCATCGAAGAACCGCTCGCGGGTTATCCGATGGCGCTCGCCGGCGAGCACCAGAAATGGAATGCCGCGCTCGCCGTCACCGCGCTCCACCATCTCGGGATTCCCCTCCGCTCGGACAGCGTGGGGCATGGCCTCTCGCGCGTGAGTTGGCCGGGACGCTTCGAAGCCATTCGCCCGGGAATCATCCTCGACGGCGCGCACAATCCGCAATCCGCGCAAGTCCTCGCCGACACCTGGCGGGGAAATTTCCCCGGGAAAAAAGCCGCGCTGGTTTTCAGCGCCGTGGCCGGCAAGGACATCGCCGGGATTCTGGAAATCATGGCTCCGCTCGCTTCTTCGATTTTTTTCTGCCCCGTGGACACGCCGCGAGCCGTCCCTGCCGGGAAATTGCCAAGCTATCTGCCGGGCGATGCTCCGCCGCACCAGGTCTTGGGGACACTCGAAGAAGCCTTGGCCGCGGCGCTGGGGCAGGGGGATCCCGTGCTCGTGGCGGGATCGTTGTTCCTTGTCGGCGAGGCGCGCGCGTTGCTCACGGACGGGAAATTCCAGCCCAGCTCGCAATGAGCTGCCGCCACTCACAGGGAGGCGGCTGCGGCGATGGCTTCCGCGATGCTCTTGGTGCCGGCGGGCTTGTAGGCATCGAAAGGACCGTCGGCGCTGCCGGCCGGCCAGGTGGCGGGGTCGGCGTATTGGCCGTCGTCCTTGTATTCCTTTTGCAGGCGGGCGATCTCGGCCTTCAGTTCGGCGAATTTTGCGGCCACCTCGGGTTGGCTGGCTTCGGCCTCGGAGAAGAGCAGGTTGTGCTGTTCGGTCGGATCCTTGGTTAGGTCGAACATTTCGTAGGCGTCCTTTTTCCAGTAATGGATGAGCTTGTGGGTGGCGGTGCGGACGCCGTAGTGGGCGGCGGTGTTGTGGTGGCCCGGAGAATGATAGTAGCGGTAGTAGAAAGTCGTGCGCCAGTCGGCAGGTGACTCGCCGCGCAGGAGAGGGGCGAGCGAGCGACCCTGCATCGAGGGTGGAACCGGCAGGCCTGCCAGATCAAGGAAGGTGGGTGCGAGGTCGATGTTGGACACGAACTGAGCGGGAACTCCACCCGCCTTGATGCCCGGGCCGCGGGCGAGGAGCGGAACCTTGAGGCCGGGCTCATACATGAAGCGTTTGTCATAGAGACCGAGGTCGCCGAGATACCAGCCGTTGTCGGCGGAATAAATGACGACGGTGTTTTGAGCGAGCCCGTTCTGATCGAGGTAGTCGAGCACCTTGCCCACGCTGTCGTCGACGCCTTGGACGCATGCGAGGTAGTCCTGCATGTAGCGTTGGTATTTCCATTTCACGAGTTCCTTGCCTGTGAGAATCCGGCCGTTCACTTCGACTTCGGTCGGTTTTGTCCGCATCCACTTCTGCCGGGCGGGGCCTTTCAAATCCGCGGGTGGGATGAGTTTCAAGTCATGGCGCGTGAGGTCTCTGGCGATGGTTTGTTCGTTTTCCGGCAGCGCGGCGGGGCGGGTGGCGTAGTCATCCCAAAGAGTGTCGGGCTCGGGGATGATCTTGTCCTTGAACAGCGCCTTGTTTCGCTCGTCCGGGTCCCATCCGCGGTGTGGGGCTTTCTGATGAAGCATGAGGAAGAACGGCTTTTCCTGGGGACGGGTCTTGAGGAATTCGAGGCCGAGATCGGTGGTGATGTCGGTGCAGTGGCCTTTGATCGTGAGGGAATGGCCCTGGACAAGAAAAGTGGGATCCCAGTAATCTCCCTGGCCGGGCAGCACGATCCAACGGTCGAAACCGGTGGGGTCGGAGCCAAGGTGCCATTTGCCGATCATGCCGGTGTGATAGCCGCCGGCCTGCAGGTGTTTGGCCACGTTGTCGCGCGTGCCGTCGAAGCGGTTGAATACCGGCACGCCGTTGAGGTGCGAGTATTGCCCGGTGAGCAGCGTGGCGCGGCTTGGCGTGCAGATGGAATTGGTGACATAGGAATGGGCGAACCGCACGCCCTCCTTGGCGAGGCGGTCGATGTGCGGCGTCTGGTTCACCTTCGAACCGTAAGCGGAGATGGCGTGCTGCGCGTGGTCATCCGAAAAGATGAAGAGGATGTTGGGTGCGGCTGCAACTGCAGAGGGTCGAAGTGCGAGAGCCGAGGCAACGAGCGTGTAGAGGAGGATGGATTTCATAAATCGGCTGGGTGTTTCATGGGTTGAGGGCGGAGTTTCACTCGTTAGGGATTTCTTGAGAATGGAAATTCACGGGTTGCCGGGTGGTCTCTTACTGCTTGATGCGCAATCACATCTACCTTTCGCTGGAAGTGGCTCCGTCTGACAGACAGGAACCGCAAAGTCAAGGCACGAACAGCACCTTGCCCGAACGGTCCGGCGCTTCGAGGCGGGCCAGCGCTTCGGCTGCCTTTTCCAGAGGGAAGGTGGAATCGACTGGCTGCACGAGTTTCCCGGCTGCGCTTCTCGCCGCCAGATCCTCGTAAACGGCATGCACTTCCGCCGTGGGCGCGTTCTCGATCCAGCGGGTGATCCACAGGCCGCGCACCTGGATGTCGCGGAAAATGAGCATGCCGTTAGGGACAGTGACCGGCTTGCGGCCCATTGCGCCATAGGTGATGTGGCAGCCGCCTTCACGCAGCAGTTTCATGAGGCGCAGCGCGCTGTCGCCGCCGACGGCGTTGAAGGCGAGTTCGGCATTCGCCCCGCCGAGGGCTTCGCGGGCGGACGCGAGACCATCGTCATCGTCGATGAAAACGTGGTCTGCTCCGAGAGCTTGAAGTTCATCGATCAACCCGGCCCTGCGGACAAATGAAATCGTGCGGATGCCGAGATCCCTGGCGAGCTGGATCACACAGCGGCCAACCGCCGAGTTTCCCACGTTTTGCACGATCCACGATCCGTCTTCCAGCATGCCGAAGCCATGGAGCAGTCGCCAGGCGGTCGCCGGATTCACCTTGAGCATCGCGGCTTGCAGGGGATCGATCCCGGGCGGCAGTTTGAAGAGGGTATCCCCGGAGACGGTCGTGTGGGATGCCCAGGTCGACGCCCGGCGGAGGAAAATCACATGATCTCCAGGCTCGAAATCCGTGGAATTGCTGACTTCCACCACTCCGCAGCCTTCAATCCCGGGAGTGGCCGGGAGCGCCGGTTTCACTCCATAGGTTCCCTCGATGGTATTGAGGTCCGCCGGATTGACCGGGGCGGCGAGGATGCGCACCAGCACCTCGCCTGGACCGGGCGATTCCGAAATCAAGCATTCTCCTTCGAAACGGAGCACCTCCTTCGGATTTCCGAAATCCCTGAAAACCAGATTCTTGCCGAGGCGGATCGTATCATCGTCATCCATGGGAGAAATCTGCCACACATCTGATTTCTGCCAAGCGCCAAGCTGACTCAGTCGATCGCGAACGCATCCGCATCTGCGGTTGGCAGCACGGTTACCACCGTCGGCGTGATCGAGAAAATCCGGGTGGCTACGTCCTTCACCTTCTCAGGTGTCAGAGCCTTGTAGGTTGCAGCCAGACGGCGGTGCTCGTCTGCGGGATGGCCGAAAAGAAGATCGAGCGCGACATGTCGGGCAACGGACGAAGGTGATTGCTGTTGGATCGCCAGCCCGCTGAGGACCGTGGAGCGGACGCGGTCGAACGCTTCCTCGGGAATGCCCGCGGCGGCGATTTTTCCGATCTCCGCGAGCAACTCGGACCTCGCCAGATCCACCTGCTCGGGCGAGGTGGCGACGTAAAACGTGAACAACCCGGAATCGTAGCCAAGAAACTGGGTGGCACCTACCCGATAGGCCAGACCGAGCTCCTCCCGGATGCGAGAAAACAGCGGCCCGGCCATGTCGGAGGCGTATTCCTGGATCATCGCCAGCGCGTGGCGGTCCGCGCCGCTGACAGTGGTTCCAGGGAATCCGATCGTGAGCACGGCCTGTTTCTTCGGCAGATGATGGGTGAGGTCGAAGCCATCCGCCACATCGCTGGCCGGCGCGGACCAGGCATGGCCCCGCGGCAGACCGGCGAATTTCGCGGTGAGTAATTCCAGCGTTGCCTTCGGATCGAAATCTCCGGCGATGGCCAATGTGATGTTAGAAGCGTCGAAATGCCGGGCGTGGTGGGCGCTCAGTTCCAGGCGGTCCAGCGCGGGAAGGCTGGCGAGCGAGCCGAGTGCGTCGAGGCCGTAACCGGCTCCGCTGAAAACGGCGTGCCGCAGGGCGCTGAATCCCACGTGCAGCGGATCCTGAAGCGCTTCCTCAAGCGAGGCGAGCTGGCTGGCTTTTTCCCGACCGATCGCATCGCTCGGAAGTGATGGTGAGAGAATGACCTCCGCAAAGACTTCGGCGATGGTGGCGAAATCGGGTGCGAGTCCGGATGCCTGGATGAGGAGCGCGTTGTTCCCGGTGTTCGCGCTGATAGACGCGCCGAGCGATTCCAGCGTCACCGCGATTTCCCTGGCGCTGCGGGTGAGCGTGCCTTTCGAGAGCGTGGCCGCTAGAAGCTGGTTCAGCCCGTTGGTTTCAGCGGTCTCGGAGGGAAGCCCGCTGCGGACGGCGGCCTGAAGATGGACGATGGGCACCCGGTGGTCCGGGATCAGTGCGAGCTGGAGGCCGTTGGGCAGGGTGTGGACCTCGATATCAAGACGGGCGCGGGCCGCCTTGGCGATGTGGGCTGGAGCCGGTGCTTCCAGCGGGTCAAGAATCGTCAGGCTGAGCCGTTCGTCCGTCAGACCCTCGGCGGCGCGGCGGACGTCTGCGGCGGTGACGGCCTTGATGGCGGCCAGATAGCGGCGGGTGAAATCGAGATCCCGCGCTTCATGCCAGTTGGATGCCAGGTCGGCGGCGCGTCCCGACGCGGTGGTGAGGCTGCGGAACTGGCTGGCGGCGATCTGGCGCTTCGCCTTGGCGAGATCATCGTCCAGTTCACTTTCCGCGACGGCTGCGATTTCCAACAGAATCGCTTCGATCAACGCATCGCGCTTCGCCGGCTCGGCATCGGCCGAGGCTGCTAGAATCCCCTCGCGCCCCGGGCCGGTCCACGAGAATGCGGAGATTTCCAGTGCGAGTTCCTTCTCCTCGCGCAAGGCTCGGTGAAGCCGTGAAGCGCGGCCGCGGCCGAGGATGGCGGCGAGTACATCGAAGGCCGGGGCGTCCGGATGATCGAGGGCGGGGGATTTCCAGGCGATGGAAATCCGGCTCGTCGGCACGGCGAAAGTCTCTCGCGCCCGCCGGGGTCCGATCTGTGGCGGATCGACGGCGACCAGCGGCTCGCGCCCGCCGCCAGTCAGACTGTCGGCGGTGAGCTCGGTGGCCATTTTCCGCGCTTCGTCCGGATTGAAATCCCCGGAAACCACTGCGAAACACCGGTCAGGCGTGTAGCGGGCACGGTGATATCCGATCAAATCCTCGTAGCGGATCGCATCAAACAGATGCCGGTGCCCGATGACCGGGTGGCGGCGTGGATCGAGGGTGTAGAGGGTGGAGAAAAGCAGCCGTGAGGCGACGTTGTCCGGATCATCGAGCCCCATGTCGATTTCCCGGCGGATGACGTCCATTTCCTTCTCGAACTCCGACTCCGGCAGTGTCGGATAGAAAACCAGCCCGGTCAGGGTCTTCAGGAAAACCGGCAGCGAGGCGGAAGGCCCGTCGATGTAATACACGGTGCGGTCGAAACTGGTGTAGGCGTTCCAATGCCCACCTGCCGCCTGGACCGCGTCGGCGAGGGTGTCCGCGTCGTAATCGCGGGTGCCTTTGAAGACCATGTGCTCGAGGAAATGGGAAATGCCCGCGCCGAGGTGCTGGTCCTCGTGCATGCTGCCGGTGGCCACCCAGATCTGAGCGCTGACGACCGGGGCCGTCGCGTCGGGATCAAGGATCAGGGTAAGGCCGTTAGGAAGCGTTTCGACGGTGGCGGTGGTGGCGGGATATTCCATGAAGTTCTGGCTTGGATGGGCGGGTGAATGGCGTATAAGCGTCTGTGATGCAACGATGGATCGTATTCGGCGTGGTGGCGATGTTGTTGGCTCTCGGCGGTGGTGGGTTTGCCTTCCGGACTTACAAGCAAAACCGCCCGCAGCCGTTGTGGGTGCCGCTGCCGCTCAATCCCGAGCTGCCGGTGGAAAAACGGAAGGAGGTCGCGGCGGAACTCAAGAAAAGCCTCATGAAACCGGAAGTCCTGCTACAGGTGAGCAAGGATCTGGGCCTGCCCAAAGTCTTCGGGTTACCCACCGACGAAGCAGCCGCGAACGAGATCGCGCAGCGCATGTTCGTGGAGGTCGGTGAAGCCGACTCACCCTCGGGTGGCAAGGTCCCGTCGATCAATATCGGCATCAATGGCAAGCGCAAGGAGTCTGAGGTTTCAGGAAAAATCGCGATGCGGCTGATGCAGGAAGTCCGGAAAATCCTCGGCGTCAAACCACCCCCGCAGAAGTCGTATTAGACGTGGCCGATGACGCGTGACTGCTCGAACCGCGCCTTGGGCATTGCCGCGTATTTGTCATCCGCCGCCCGGTAGCCGAGGGCGCAGGCCACGGCGGTCGCATAGCCGGATCCTTCGAGACCCAACAGATGGTCGTATCCCGCCGCGCTGAGGCCTTCCATCGGACAGGCGTCGATGCCGAGAAGCGCCGCGGTGGTCATCAGCTGGCCGAGCGCGATGTAGGCCTGGCGGATGTTCCACGCATGGCGCGCCTCGTGACTCATCGCTTGGGCGAATCCTCCGATCATGCCCTTGAGCATGGCTACGGTCTCCGGAGGTGTGCCTTGCACCTCGGACATTCTAGCCGTCCAGGCGTCGATGTCGGCGGCGTTCAGATCGGTGCGGGCAGTCAGGACCAGATAGTGGGACGCTTCGGTGACCTGGGGCTGATTCCAAGATTCCAAGGCCAGATTCGACCGCACGCCCGGATCCTGGATGACGAGGAATTTCCAGGGCTGGAGACCGAACGACGAGGGGGTGAGTAGCAGCGATTCCTCGATGGCCTCCCAGGTTGCCGCCGGGATCTTGCGGGAGGGGTCGAACTTTTTCGTGGCGTAGCGCCACTGCAGGGAGGCGAGAAGTTGTTCAGCGGGAATCGTCATGTCGCGGCCACTATTCCGCACTAATTTCGAAAGGCAAGCTGGCGGCCGGGAAATCCTTCAGGGTCAGACTGAATACCACGCCGTATTCCGTTTGCAGGCGGTTGTCGACCATGGTGAGTCCCAGGCCTGCGACCCAGTTTCCGAAATCCCGGTGGAGCGTGTACTGCTGCTGCTGCAGGGTCCCGTCGTCGAGTTCGATGATGTCCAGCATGCCGAAGCCCCAGCGTTCGTTCAACCGCATGTAGGACTGGAAATACAACTGGTTGGAATCGTTCAACACCGGATTGCCATTCAAAACCAGGTAGCTGACCGTGAATTCGAAATTCGGCGACGGCATGAAACTCAGGCTCGAGTTGTACTCGTTGAAGCCGGAACCGGAGTTGACGAGGGGGAACTGGGTTTGCAGGCCGGCCGCAAGCCACGGAAGCGGCTGCCAGCGGATCTCGTTGTAGAGGTTCGACAGGTCCCTCTGTTCTTCGGGGTCTTCGATGAAACCGTCGATATAAGTGTCCATGAACAGCCACTCGTAAGCCGCTTTGTCCCGTCGCGTAAGCAGGCGGTTGCGTGTCCCGAGGCGCACCACGTTCCAGCTCTGCAGCTCGTCGATCGCATTGAAACGAACGGGATCCAGCGGACGCGGGCGGGTCGTCGGCGTGAGCCTGTCAACGCGCGGGTCGTTGAGGCTGATGTTGTCGGTGGAGACCACGGACCATGCCGCATAGGGCTGCACGATGTGTCTCAATCCTTCGAGACCCCAGCGCCTGCTCCGGATCCCGTCGAAGTCCTTGGAGAGCTTCGTGGAACCCTCTACCCCGGCATGCAGATAAGTGCGGTCCGTGTTGGAGTTCGCCCAGTTCTCCGCGTCATAGCGGGTGTATCCCACGCCCGCCACCGGGGTGACGTGGAAAAACTCGCCGAAGGTCATCGGCATGGTCAGTTCCTGATAGATGTTGAAGCGAACGTAGCTCGAATCCAGCAGCTGGGTGCGGATGGCGTCCCTCCGCGGATCGCCGAGCGGCAGGGAAACGAGTTTTTCCCCCAACTGCCGCTCGTAACCGTCCAAGCGGTTGAGCAGCGACCGGGCCGTCGTATCGCTGGACGTTAGTTTCATCAACGGATTGATGATGGTGCCTTCGGCGAGGTCCGCCGCCTCCTCGCCGATCACGCCGAATGAAACATTTCCCTCGTGCAGCACTGGCGAGTCGAACAGCGGCTTGCGTGTCTGGTCGAAGAATACCTGCGGGGAGCGTGTGTCTGCGCGATAGAAGTCGTTGATGCGGAACCGACCGTAGATGGAAAGCAGCGAGTAGTCATCCTGGCGATAAAGTCCGAGCGTGTTGTCCGGTGCAGGGTCGCTCCGGAAGTTCGCGACGTCGTAATCCTCAAGATAATATTGATCGCTGAGCAGCGTGAAGTTCGAGTCCAACTGCCATTGCGCGTCATCCGGGAAATCCAGCTCCAGGCGGTGTTTGAGTTCCACCTTGTAGCGGTCCGGATCCACATCCCCGCGCGGTGCGCCGGTCGTGCTGGTATCGGGCGCGAGGTCATGCAGGTAATAGAAACTCAGCCCGGACGCCTCGCTGAGGGTATCCGTCCGCGTGTCCACAAAATCGACACCCACCCCCACGCCACGTTCCGCCCGCAGGTCGAAATGCCAGCGGGAAAGCAACCAGGCGTCCTCCTTTTCGCCGGTCTCCGCATCGTATTTCCCCCCCAGCATCACGCCGTAGGTGTTGAGCAGGAAGGGCCCCCAGCTCGAACGGGCACCGGGCAGGAAATGATAGCCCAGCTCGCTGTCCAGCGGCTGGCTCAGGTAGGGAAGCCAGAACACCGGGACCTCGCCGGCATAGACACGCAGGTCGTTGAAAACAATCTTGTCGCCCGGGAAAACCGTCGTTTTCTTCGCCCGCAGCCAGAATCCGGGCTCTTCCGAATCGTCCGTGGTGATCCCGGCATTGTCGCCGACGATGACCATCTTGCCGTCGCGCATTTCATCCCTGAACCGGTTGGCTTCCAGCAGGATCGGGTCGAGTGACGCTCGCAGACCACTCGCGTCGAAGGTCCTCTTCTCATAGTAATAAATCGCGCGATCGCCGCGCTGCAGGATGTTTCCCTGATAGATGCTGACGTTTCCCTCGAGGGTGACGCTTTGCGCCTTGAAGTCCACCAGCCCGGTGTCCGCGAAGGCTTCCATCCCGTTGTCACCGGTGATCTTGATCCCGGGCCCCTTGTAGCGCACGCCCACATCCTTGACGCCCTCGATCGTGCCGCCGCCGTAGTTGCTGATATCCAGGTTCTTGGGCATCGCCATGGGAGCGATCCCGGGAAAACCGGTGGAAAACTCCAACGCGGGCACCGGTGTGATGGCGTCCACCGGCGGTGGCACGGCGGAATCGTCGGGCAGGACCTCTTGGGCACGCAGCGGCATCAGCAGCAACGGGGAGATGATCCATGCACCAAGTTTCAACATCGCCGTGATAAGAAAACCACGGACTCGTGAAGTAAAGGGCGAAAGCCTCCCGAGGTCCGGGATAAATTCCGTTTCGTCCGTTGGAAATCCGGGTTAAACTCCGCCATGAGGGAGGATCAGCGAGTTGCGGTTGTGGGAGTCACCGGATTTCTCGGACACGGGCTGCCGGCCCTATTGGCGGATAAGGGCTTCGCCACCACCGGCATCAGCCGCTCCGGTAGCGGGGAGATACCTGGTGTCGACCGCTGGCAGTCGAGCGATGCTCTGGACTTCGCCGGCCACCACGCCGTGATCAACCTGGCAGGCGAACCCATCGACCAGCGATGGAACGAGCGGACCCGGCGCTTGTTTCGCGAGAGCCGGGTGGGCGTGACCAACAATATCGTCGCGGCCATCGCCAAGCTGCCTGCCGACTCCCGGCCCGCAGTGCTCGTCAATGGCTCCGCCGTCGGAATCTACGGCGACCGCGGCGATGAAATCCTCACGGATTCCGCCCGCCGGGGTCAGGGATATCTGGCGGATTTGTGCAGCGACTGGGAAAATGCCGCGATGGATGCCGAATCGCTCGGCGTGCGGGTGGTCCGCCTTCGCACCGGGGTGGTGCTCGGCAAAGAGGGCCGGGCTTTTCAAAAACTGCTCACCATTTTCAAACTCGGCATCGGCGGCAGGCTCGGACCCGGCACGCAATGGATGCCTTGGATCCACGTCGCCGACCTCCGTGCCGCCATCGTCCATGCGGTCGTCTCGGAATCGCTCAGCGGCCCGGTCAACGGCAGCGCTCCGAAGCCGGAGCGCAACCGCGATTTCACCCGCAAGCTGGCCCACGCCCTCCACCGCCCGGCGATCTTTCCGTCGCCGGCCTTCGCGCTCAAGCTTCTGCTAGGCGACTTCAGCAGTGCCCTGCTAGGCAGCCAGCGCGCGCTGCCTGCCGCGTTGGAGGCGGATGGGTTCGTGTTCCGATTCCCGACCTTTGAGCAGGCCTTGAAGGATTTGGTCCCGCCGGAAACCTGAGATTTGGGAAGCGTTGGAGCGACTTAGACAAGCACACCACCGCCGTCCACATCGAGGACTACGCCGGTGATGAACCCATTCCCCATCAGCATCAGCGTGGCCGCTGCGATATCCTCGGGCATCCCGACACGTCCTGCGGGCAGTTTCGCCGCGATGGATTGATACATCCCCTCGCGCGCCGCCGCGGGCATTTCCTGATAGGCGTCGGTGCCCGATGTCATCCCGGGAGAGATCACGTTCACCCGGATGGGCGCCAGATCTTTGGCGAGCGCCCGGCCCAGCGCTTCTACGGCTGCATTGACCGGACCCAACACGCAGTCGTTTTTCCCCGGCCGGCGGCTGAGGATGCCGGAAAACAGCACGATGGATCCGCCCGCGTTCAGCACCGCGTGTTTCGCACAAAGGTATGGGCCCCAGAACTTGCTTTGCATGCTGTAGAGCCCGTCATCCAGCGACGCGCCCTGCAAAGTGCCCGTTCGTACAGCGCTTCCAGGAATGGCAAGGTGGTCGATTGAACCGACTTTCTCAAAAAAATTCCGCACGGAATCTTCCGAAGTCGTGTCGATCGTTTCAGCCCGCGCTTGCGGACCGAGTTCGACCAACGCTGACTGAAGTTTCGATAAAGTGCGGCCCGCGATCATCGCGTTTCCTCCCGCAGCGATCACTTGTCGCGCGATGGCGAGCCCCATGCCTGAACCGCCACCGACGATGACGACTGATTTTCCTGAGAGAGATGGATTCATGATCGGATGATGTGATTTCCGATTCGTAAACCTGAATCGCCCACAATCAAGGGCGGAACGCGTCTCTCCCCATCCGGCATCCAGGCTGCCTACTTCCTGAGCTCCCCGTTGATGCGGACGTTTTTCATCACCAGGTTTTGCACGTCGCGGGGCTCGAACACCGGATCGGTTAGCTTGAGGTCGAAGTTTTCCAGCGTGATGTCGCGCAGCGTGTCGCCGGGATTTCCGCCGAGCGAGCCGAGGGTGTGAAACTCGCCCTTCACGTTGCGCAGGGTGATGTTGTTTACCGTCCGCGTCGGCGGGGCGTGGCCCTTGAGATCGAAAAACTGTTTCCAGGGCGCGACGTTGAGCACGCGGCCCATGCCGCCTGATAGAGTGATGCCGTCGATGAGGATGTTTTCATAATGCTGCGGCGTGTCGGGACGCAGCTTGAGCGTGAGCAGGGTGGCGTCGCCGGTGATGCGGCAGTTTTTCACCGTCACGTTGCGGATGAGGGTGGCCTCGCTGCCGCAGGTGATCATGCCGTTTCCATCGCCGAACTCGCAGTCCTCGACGAGGATGTCCTCCACCGGCGGGCTGTCCTTGTCCTGGTCGGCGAGCGGACCCTTGCTGCCCTTGAGGGCGATGTTGTCGTCATTCACCGAAATATAACATTTCCTAACGGTGACGCGCTGCGAGCTGTCGATGTCGATGCCATCGGTGCTCGGGCCGAGGATATTGTCCTTGAGCGGGCTGTTTTTTACGGAGGCGTCGTCCTTCATTCCCTTGAGGATGGAATCGGAGATGTAATGCCGGTGCTTGGTGTGGCGGGTCGGTGCGGTGATGGTCAGGCCTTCGACGAGCACGTCGCTGCACCGATAGAGATGGAGGTTCCAGAATCCCGAATAACGCAGGGAAATCCCCTCGACGCGCACGTCCTTGCAGCGGTCGATGAACATCAGCCGCGGGCGCTCGACTTCGAGATTGGTGCACTTCGGATTTTCCCGGCGGCGCTGCCAGAACTGCGCCCAGAACGTGATGCCGTTGCCATCGAGCACGCCCTTGCCGCCGATACGGACGCCTTCGAGTTCCTGCGCGTTGACGAGCGCCATCCGCCACGGCTCGAAGTGGCCCTCGATGCGGGTGTCGCGTTTCGGATAGTCCTCGATGTTGGTCGATCCTAGCAGGACGGCGTTCTCGGCGAGCTGGAGCTCGACGCCCTTTTTCAGGAAAATCGAACCGCTGCGCCAGGTGCCGGCGGGGATGTCCACGATGCCACCTCCCGCGGCGGCGGCTTGGTCGATGGCTTTCTGGATGGAAACGGTGTTGATCGTTTTTCCATCGCCCACCGCGCCGAATTCGGAGATTACGAAACGTTTCGTGTCGGCGGCGCAGGCCAGCGAGACGCCGAAGAGGACGGGCAGGATTTTTCTAGCAAGCATGGGATGGGAGAGGATGGGTTTCATTTCACTTCGGTCAGTGGCGGGAGGTGGCCTTTTGCGTATTCCTTCACGAGGGGGCTGAGTTTCGCCACCACGTCGGCGTATTTCGGGTCGTTCGCGAGGTTGTTGAGTTCGTTAGGGTCGTTCGCCGGATCAATCAGCATGGCACCGGGTCCGCGGCCGAAGAACTCGCCGTAGCGCCATTGCTCGGTGCGCACCATGACGCCGGTGAAATGTTTTCCGTCCTCGCTCCACACCGTGTAGGCGGGATGGTCCCATGCCAGCGCCGGGTCCTTGAGCAGCGGCGCGAGGCTGCGGCCTTCGAGGCCTTTGGGTTGCTCCAGACCGCAGAGCTCGACGAGAGTCGGATAGAGATCGATCATCTGCACCACGCGGGCACAGGTTTTCCCGGCGGTCTGCTCGCGCGGATCGCAGATGAAGAACGGCGTGCGCGCTCCTTGTTCCCAGAGCGATCCGGCCTTCGACCATTTGCCCTTTTCCCCGAGCTGATAGCCATGATCGCCCCAGAAGACGACGATGGTTTTCTCCCGCAGGCCGAGCGCGTCGAGCTCCGCCAGCACCCGGCCGACGTTCCAGTCCATGAACGCGGCCGAAGCGAGGTAGGCGCGGATCATCTGCCGCGCCTCGTCCTCCGAGGCGTCGCGATTGATGAAGAGATCCGCGTTTTTCGGGCGGATCGAGCCGGCGGGAAATCCCTCCGGCACCGTCGGCCGCGGCGCGAAATCGACGGGCAGCGGGATTTTCGAGACATCCCACAGATCATAAAACGACTGCGGTGCCTCTAACGGCGTGTGCGGTTTGTAGAAGCCACAGCCGATGAAAAACGGCCGGTCCTTGTGCTCCCGCAGATGATTGATCGCCCGGTCCGCCGCGCGGTAGTCGGCGTGTTCCTCGCCTTTTCCCTTGAGCACGATCCATTGGTCGGATTTCCGGTCGCGGACCTCCGGTGAGACTTCCACGACTGCGTCCGGATCGCCCGGTGCCTTTTTGCGCGGAGTCTTTACCGGCTGGCCTTTGGGGACACCGGCGAGCGTGCGGACCTGCCCGTCGATGCTCCACGCCTCGGTGTCATCGATGCCGCCATGAAAAATTTTTCCCACGCGGATCGAGGTGTAGCCGTTGTTTTTGAAATACTTCGGCAGGCTGACGATTTCCGGATGCGCGTCGCCGAACCAGGTGCGGTTCCCAAGCACGCCGACGGTGGCGGGATAACGACCGGTTAGCATCGAAGAGCGCGACGGGCCGCACAGCGGATACTGGCAATACGCGCGGTCGAACTTGATGCCGGTGGAGGCGAGGCGGTCGAGGTTGGGGGACTTCGCCAGCTGGCTCGCGTAGCAGCCGAGTTCGTTTCGCATGTCATCGGAAATGATGAGCAGCACGTTCATTTTCTCGGCGGCGAAGGCCTGCAAACACAGCGCGGCGAGGAGGAGTGGGATTCGTTTCATGGTCACTTCGCGTGGAAAACTTCGGCCAGCGGGACACAGACTGGCGAGTTGTCCGGATTCACTTCCATGATGTCCGCCATGAAGTCCCACCATTTCCGGACGATCGGAGCGGATGGCAGCAGGTCCGCCGTGTGGCCGTCCGCGAGTTTTTGGACGGCGAAGAGCGTGAGCGTATCCGCATCGAGGAAGATGGAGTAATCGAAGACACCTGCGGCGGTGAGCGCGCGGGAGAGCTCCGGCCAGATTTCGTCGTGGCGCTTCCGGTATTCCGCCTCGAAGCCGGGTTTGAGTTTCATCTTGAATGCGTTGCGTGTCATCGGGTTCTGGTGGGTTGGAGGTAGCATACGTTGGAACTTCCGGGGTTTGGATTAACCCATCCGGGTAGTTTGAATTACCGTGCAAGGTTCCGTTATTTCAGAAAACTCATTTTATGGCCATTTCCCGATTTTGTTCCGCCCTGCTGCTAACCGCCGGTTTGCCGTTGATGGCGGGCGAGTTCCCCGCAGACGCGTCCGGCTGGCCCGCCGTGACGGCGACCAGCAAGCCGTGGACCCGCTGGTGGTGGCTGGGCAGCGCGGTGGACAAGCCGAATCTCACCCGCGAGCTCGAGGATTTCGCCAAGATCGGCCTCGGCAGCGTCGAAATCTGCCCGATCTACGGCGCGGTCGGTGCCGAGGACCGTTCGCTGGATTTCCTCTCGCCGAAATGGATGGAAATGCTTGCCCACACCACCACCGAAGCCAAGCGCCTCGGCCTCGGCGTGGACATGACGACCGGCACCGGCTGGCCGTTCGGCGGCCCGCAAGTCACTCCGGACATCGCCTCCGGCAGGCTGGAACTGATCCGCCACGAAGCCATGGGCGGCACCGAGGTCAGCCTCAAAATGCCCAAGGGGAAAATCCAATGCCTGCGCGCGTTCCCGGAATCCGGACCGCCCGTAGAGCTGACCCCGCAGGTCAAGGACGGCAATCTCGACTGGCTCCCGCCTGCCGGAAAATGGCACATCATCGGCCTGGCCTCCTCCTCGCCGATCCAGAAGGTGAAACGCGCCGCACCCGGTGGCGAGGGCAGCGTGCTCGATCCGTTTTCCGCCGATGCCATGACGCGCTATCTTGCCAGGTTTGACGCGGCGTTCGAGAAATTCACCGCGCCGATGCCGCGCGCGCAGTTCCACGACTCGTTCGAATACTACGCCGCCGAGTGGACGCCCGGCTTGCTGGATCATTTTCTGGCAAACCGTGGCTACGACCTGCGCGACCAGCTTCCCGCCTTCGCCGGCATTGGCGAGGCCGACACCGTCTCACGCGTCCGCGCCGACTATCGCGAGACGCTCAGCGAACTGCACCTCGCCTATCTGAAATGCTGGCACGACTGGACCAAGGCCCGCGGCGGCATCACCCGCAACCAGGCTCACGGCTCGCCGGGAAACCTGTTGGACCACTACGCCGTTTCCGAAATCCCCGAGACGGAAATCTTCCGCCACGTCGATGAAAACCAGATCCCGATGTTGCGCATCGCCGCGTCCGCCGCCCATTCCAAGGGCGACAAACTCGTCAGTGCGGAGACCTTCACCTGGCTCGACGAGCACTTCCAGGTCAGCCCGGAAAAACTCAAGGAAGCCGCCGATTTCGTCTTCCTCGGCGGCGTGAACCACGTCTTTTTCCACGGCATTCCGTACTCGCCCGACGACGCGAAATGGCCGGGCTGGCTCTTCTACGCCTCCACCCACATGGGTCCGAACGGCGGCCTGTGGCGCGATCTATCCGCCTTCACCGGCTACCTCCAGCGCTGCCAGTCCATCCTTCAGGAAGGCAAAATCTCCTCGGATGTCCTGCTTTACTATCCGATCCACGACCTCTGGCACAACAACTCCGAAAAACTCCCGCTCTTCACCGTCCACAACCAGGACAAATGGCTGTGGCCCACCACGTTCTATCAGACGTCGATGGAGCTTTGGAACAACGGCGTCTCATTCAACTACGCGAGCGACAACATGCTTGAGAGCGCCACGGTCAAAGATCGCAAGGTGGTCCTCGGAAGCCATGTTTACAGCGTCCTCGTTCTGCCTGAGGTGAAGCGAATGACCCCGGAGACGTTGGAGAGAATTCTTGGACTTGCGGACCAAGGAGCCACGATCGTCGTTCAAGGCGGCTGGCCTGAAGAAGTCCCCGGCTTCCACGAGACGAATGAACGCCGCTCCAGGTTGATCGCATTGAAAGCCCGAATCCAGGGTGACGGCCAAGTCGTGAGTTATGGCCGGGGAGTCGCTAACATTCTTCTTTCAGCCAAATCCATCATTCCGGCACTTGCAAGCCAGGGGATAATCCAGGAACGCATGACCGCCGCCGGCCTGCGCTTCGTCCGCCGCATCCACGACGGGGGCTACCACTATTTCATCGTGAACCGCAGCGCCAAGACCTTCGAAGGCATCCTGCCACTCGCCGTGCCATTCCAAAGCGCTGTGATCCTTGATCCATGGAACCCGGCTGCTAACGGAACCGCCCTGTCGCAGAAATCCGGCGTTGCCCTGCGTCTTGAGCCCGGCCAATCCATCATCGTCCGCACCTTCACCGACCGGGTCGTCACCGGCGAGCCATGGGTCATCCCGCCCGCCGATCCGTCCGCCATCGCCATCGACGGCCCGTGGAAAATCGAGTTCATCGAAGGCGGCCCGACTCTCCCCGCCGCGGCGGAATCTATCACAACCGGCTCCTGGACGACCCTCTCCGGAGCCGCGGATTTTTCCGGCACCGCCCGCTACACCACCACCTTCGACCTGCCCGCCCCGCTCCCCGCGTCCTGCCGGCTGGATCTCGGAAAAGTCGCCAACACCGCCCGCGTTTTCCTCAACGGCCAGCCGCTCGGCATTTCATGGTGCGCGCCCCACGTCCTCGACATCACGAAATTTCTCAAGCCAGGGAAAAACCAGCTCGCCGTGGAAGTCACCAACCTCGCCGCGAACCGCATCGCCGATCTCGACCGCCGCAAGGTGCCGTGGAAGCAGTTCCACGAAATCAACTTCGTCAACATTGACTACAAGCTCTTCGATGCCTCCGCCTGGCCACCGCTGGACTCCGGCCTGCTAGGTCCCGTCCGGCTGCTCGTCCCCGCCCGGCCTTGAGTATTTCCTGCGGACCGGAGCGGCAGTGCCCTGGGCCAAGGGCATTGTGGACCTTTCGGAACTGGAACCGCCGTTCTGTTTGTTAGGTAAGCCGGCCGGGCCTTGCTTGAAAGCATCCTTGCAACTCCCCGCCACGGGGTAGCATCCCGCGACATCGTCCGACTCTCGCCCGCGTCTTGCCGTGCGGACCTCAATAAAAGCTGGCATCTTCCACGGTGGCCCTTCTAGCTGGGCGGCGAATTGCAAGTGCCCACCCTCGTTTCCGAAGGAGCGTGAGGTCGCGCGTTTATCCGAATCCCACCCATCGACCCATGAATGTCTGCATTGCCTTGATCCATCTCGCGTCCATGGCCTTTCTCTTCGGCAGGGGCCTGAGAGGAAGGAATTTGAGCCCGCTCATGGTCTTCCTTCTGGTCTATCTGTTGATTTGGGCGGACTTCGTGGTTGTCGGACATGCAATGGCCCTGTTTTCCGTTTTGGGGAACATGCCGCTGTTTCTGCTCCTGACGGTCTCGACCGCAGCGGCGGCGTATCCGCTCCTGCGGAAAATAGCCCCCTTTCCGGAGGTGAAGCCGGCTGTGGATGAGGTCCGCGGCTGGAGACTCAAGGCGCGGCGGACTTTGATGGGTTTCTTCCTTCTGACCGCCGTTCTCGCACTTGCCTGTAACGTCGCTATCGCCTTTTCAGTCCTTCCGAACAATCCGGACACCTTGGCCTACCGGTGGCCGCGGGTTTTCTTCTATCTCTCGCAGGGCTCGCTTTCGCATTTCGCGGATTCCATCGACTCGCGGCTTTTGTACTATCCGCTGAACGGCGTCCTCCTGTATGCGTTCATGGTCTATCACGGGTTGAGCCCATGGGCCTTTACTCTGGTGTCCTGCTTGTCCTGGGTGGTAATCGGCGCCGCCGCCTACCGTGCGTGTCTGGGGTTCGGGATTTCCCGCCTCGGGTCTGTCGCAACGGCTTGGATCGTCTGCCTCACCCCGAACGTGCTGGCGCAGGCGACTTCGACCAATGACGAGATTGTGGCCGCCGCTCCCCTGTTAGTGGCGGTGATGCTGGGCTGCATCTGGCTGCGCACCCTCCGCACTTCGCATTTGCTCCTCGCCGCCGTCGCCGCCGGGTTGAGTCTGGGCACCAAGCTGCATTTGTATTTTTATTGGCCGCTGTTCGTCGTGATCGGCCTTGGTTTCGGGGTAGCCGTGGTCCTCGGCCGGGGTGACTTGCGGGCGAAGGTGAAGTCGCAGCTGCTGCCGATGGCAGCTGCCTGCACGGTCATCGCCGCATTGAGTCTCCCGTTCACCGTTTATAATTACTCACGGAAAGGAGAGATCATGCCCAAGGCGCTGGCGGATGCATTCTCCAACAAGCCGTTCAACATGGACGTGGCGTTGCAAAACGTCACCCTCTACGGCTCGCAGATGCTGGTCAGCCCGGTTCTGGATCTCAATACAGCCCGCTCGACGGACAAAAGGCGCGCCAAATACGCCAGCGTGAACGATTCCCTCAACAAACGCTATTTCGGCTGGGTGAACCAGGGGCCGGCGTTCATGGCGTGGAGTTACCGGTTCCAGGGCATCTGGAGCCCGATCTCCTATTACCTCAGCGAGGAAACGGTCTTCCTCGGCTTCACCCCGCTGCTGTTTGTGTTAGGATTGTTCTGCCTTCCCCGGGCTGCGACGGGTTACAGGCTGCTGCTGGGAGGACTGTTGGCTTCATTCTGGGTGCATACCATCACCTATTCCATGTCCACCAAATACATCGAAACCACAGGGATCTACTTCGCCTATTCCCTGATCGTGGCATCGCCCGGCCTGGCGGTGCTGTGGTTCCAGGCCGGGTCGCGATGGATGTCCTGGCTCAAAACCGGTCTCATCACCGCGGTTGTCGCCACCCACGTGATCTTCGCGATGAATATCTATCAGAAGAACGTCATGAGGAATGTGACCCCGACCTTCAGGCAGAATCAAAAACAGACGGGCGCGGGGAAAGTGGGCAAACTGATCCGGACGGAACTGCGCGCTGCCGAAAAGATCCGGGTCGTTTACACCCACTGGGAACTGGCCTTTTACAACCTGTTTCGTGTCGCCCGGCGCGGTTCATTCACCACCGAGAACGTGCCCGCGGCAGATGACGGGAAGACACTGAACCTTTTCAGTTTCGAAGCCGCTCCCGTCTGGGGGAGGATTCCCATCAAATTGTATGACACCCCCGGAAAGGGGCTGACCTATCTGGGGCATTACCAATCCTGCTACGGGACGGAATATGCGTTTGCCAGCGGTGCCGGCGTCGAACTCCGGTATCCAGAGGACTCCGGATACATCGTGTTGCACGCGGCCGTCGAGAAGACTCCGACTTCCTTCAAGGTGGCCGTCTCGCCCGCCATCCAAGGTGCTCCCGAGGGAGAAAACCTGCTTTTCCGCTACACGCTTGCCTCCACGAGCGACACCCTTGACCAGACGGACTGGACGTCGGGGGCGAAAGCCGAGTTGTCCGCGAGCGTGCCCATGGCCGAAGACATCATGCTGGACGTGGAGGTCGATTTGGCTGGCCATGGAAAAATCACCCGCGTTAGGTTCCCCTTGGCTGGCTCGAAACCCTTGCTGGAAGACAAGCCATGAAACACCGGGATGGCGGCCCGTCGAATCCCGTCCTTTTCTGTTATGAATCCAGATCATCCCACCGCCACCGGCTCCGCAGTCCCGGAGGTATCAGTCGTCATGCCGTGTCTCAACGAGGAGGATACCTTGGAGGTATGCCTCCGCAAGGCGCTTGAATCCTTTGAAACCCACGGAATCGAGGGCGAAATCATCGTCGCGGACAATGGCAGCACCGATTCCTCGACGGCCATCGCAGCGCGAATGGGTGCGCGGGTCGTGAACGTGGAGAAAAAAGGCTATGGAAACGCGCTGATGGGCGGCATCGAGGCGGCTCGGGGCCGGTTTGTCATCATGGGCGATGCGGACGACAGCTATGATTTCCTCGAACTGCACAAATTCGTGGAAGGTCTGCGAACCGGGGCGGAACTCGTGCAAGGGTGCCGGCTACCCGGAGGCGGGGGGAAAATCGCAGTCGGGGCGATGCCCTGGTCCCACCGCTGGATCGGGAACCCGCTCTTTTCGCATCTGGTCAGAAAATGGTTCGGAGCGCCCATCCACGACGTGTATTGCGGGATGCGGGGTTTCACCAAATGCCTGTATGACCGACTCGACCTCCGCTGCACCGGCATGGAATTCGCAACGGAAATGATCATCAAGTCGACGCTGTTCAAGGCGAAGATCAGCGAGGTCCCCATCACCCTTCACAAGGACGGCCGCATCTCGCACCCGCCCCATCTGCGCACCATGCGCGACGGTTGGCGGACCCTGCGGTTCTTCATGATTTACAGTCCGCGGTGGCTGTTCCTGTTACCCGGGTTCGCCCTGATCGCCCTTGGCGTTTTGGGATACGCCTTGGCCATGCCCGGCGTCCAGATCATGGGCGCGACGCTGGATGCGCACACGCTGCTGTTTGCAAGTCTCGCCATCCTTTGCGGATACCAGTCGATCCTATTCGCCCTGTTTACAAAAACATTCGCCATCAGTGAGGGACTGATGCCGGAAGATCCGCGGCTGAACCGGTTTTACGAACTCGTGAACCTGGAAAAAGGGCTGATCTTTGGCGCTTTGCTTTTCCTCGTGGGCATCGCTCTGTTGTGTACGGCGATTTACCAATGGTATCAGACCGGGTTCGGGCCTATGGACTACGCGCACACCATGCGTTGGGTGATTCCGGGTTCGATGTTGACGGCTCTTGGGTTCCAAACCCTGTTGGGTAGCTTTTTCGACAGCGTGCTGGGAATGCGCCGCAAATAATACTGTCAGACCGGCGGCTGCTATGGACCGGTCCAAGATTAGATTTCACAGCTGTCCGAATGTTTTCTAAAATCTGACCATGTCGCAAGATTCCGAGTTCGATACGTATGCCGGCAACTACGACGAAGCACTGAGCAAGGGAATATCCGTATCCGGTGAGGACAAGGATTTCTTCGCCCATGGCCGGATCGCATGGCTTGCAGACCGGCTGAGAAGCTTGGGAGAAAAGCCCGGGACCGTATTGGATTTCGGGTGCGGGACCGGATCGTCCACGCCGTTCCTGCTTGATATCCTTAAAGCGGAGCACTGCGTCGGCATCGATACTTCGGAGAGATCCATCGAAGTTGCCAGTGAACTTCATGGCTCCGAGCGGGCGAGCTTCCAAGTGGTGCAGGACTTCGATTCGGAGGGAACCATCGACCTGGCGTTCTGCAACGGGGTTTTCCATCATATCCCGCCTGCCGAGCGCCCTGGCGCATTCGCATCGGTCCACCGGGCGCTCCGCCCGGGAGGCCTGTTCGCGTTCTGGGAGAACAATCCCTGGAACCCCGGAACCCGCTACGTGATGAGCCGGATTCCATTCGACCGTGATGCGATCACCATCCCGATGCCGGAAGCGCGAAGGACACTAAGCGAAGCGGGGTTCGAGGCAGTGCATGTTGATTTCCTGTTCGTCTTCCCTAACTTTTTGCGCTGCTTCAGGTGGCTTGAGCCGATGTTGAGCGGAATTCCGATCGGCGCCCAATACATGGTTCTCGCCCGGAAACGCGACCGCTAGGTGGCGTCGCGCTTCCTCCGCCTTTCGTCCTCGCGGGCGATTGCTTTGCGGATGCTGTTGCGGTTGATCCGTGCAAGCCAGGCTTTCGGCCGGAGCCACCAGGGCGTCGGACGATTCCGATAGTTGATGATCTGGCGCTGATAGTAATCCAACATGCCGAGCTGGAACTGCCTGTCCCAGAACAACTGCGACGTGGGACCTCTGACAAATCCCAGTTCTTCCAACAGAACTCCAACGGTTGGCAGGGGTTTTGGTTTAGGATTGAGCTGGAGCTTGGGGACGAGGTCAGCCCCAGTCAGCCGGATTGCCTCGCGCATGGCGAAGAACAGCGTGCGGGAGGAGGCTTCGAAGGAAAATTCATTCTCCACATGGCATCTGCCCCACCAACCCAGGTCCGAGCGCAGGCGGGGGCTGAGATACAATTCCCGGATCGCCTCTGCCAGGGCTTCGGGATCGGTGCTTTTTGCCAACCGGCCGACAATTCCATCAGCCAATGCCTCGGGCACTCCCCCGATGGCATACGCAACCGATGGGGTTCCGCAGGCGGCGGCTTCGACAAATACCTGGCCGAACGCCTCCTCAAGACTCGGAGCCACAAAAACGTCGGCTGCGTTGTAAAGCATGACCTGCCTCTCAATGTCGGTGAGATAGCCGACACTGACCAGGTTGGGCAGGTCCAGCGGAGTTGATCCGTCGTTGTGTCCGATGCAGACCGGAACGAGGTCCGGGAAATCCAACTTGCGGATGGCTTCAATCAGATGATCCACCCCCTTGCGCTTGTCGGCCAGATTGGAGCACGAGAAGAGCAGGATGAATTTGTCTTTTGGCAGACCCAATTTTTCTCGGCAGGAATCCCGATCGAGCGGCCGGAAGACGTCCAGCGGCACCCCAAGGCGGATCGCCAGAGGGCGGCGGACCGGAGAGCCGGCGTGTGCCTGCAACGCATCCGCCGTTGCATCGATCTGCCGGCGGGTCCATTCGCTGTTAGCTGCAAGGACGAGCTTGGGTGCGGTCCGGATCAGGTCCATCTTGGCGCTCCACGCCGGCGCGACTCGGGAAGGTTCGAGCTTGGGATACTCACCGGAGGTCGGACAGGATTCGTCGCATCCGGTCAGATTCTTGGCGCAACCGCCCCGGTAGGCGCAACGGCCTGTCAACAGCCAGCTGTCGTGGAGGACAACCACCGTGGGCAAGGTTTCGGCGATCCTTTTCAGACATGCCGGATCCAGGGAGGCGCTGTGGACGTTGCCAACCACCACCACGTCCGGCGAATGTGATAGAAGATGGGGGATGATCTTCTCCTCGAACGGCATGGCCTTCTCGATATCTGTCAGATTGTCGAATCCGATGGAGACCGGAATGACTTCATGTCCCGCCATCCATGCCGCGAGGGCCAACCGCTGGTGGCCGATGCCGGCACCATAGCGGAAACCGAGATCGTTGAAAAAGACGATCCGTAGTTTCGTCTTGCGCCTCAACGCTGGCTCGGGAGCGTCGGGCATTCCTAGGGATTGACGGATCCCACCTATCAGCGTCTGGAGTTCGTTTTTGAAACCGGCGAGGTCCTGGGTCTTTTGCTCTTCATGCACCCGGAACTGGACGATGGGTCGCCCGATCACCTTGAGCATGGCACCCGCCTGGGCGAAGCGGACCCAAAGCTCGAAATCCATGCTCCAGTGGGCGTTTTCGTTCACTTTCCCTCCGGCCTTGATCAGCAAATCCCGTTTGAAAAAAACCTCGGGTTGGAAGAAGAACTGGCCAGCCATCCAGTGGTTTTCCAAATCCAACAACTCAGCGAGAGGCAAGGGTCCGTCCTCACAACTTGTCAGGTGCTGGTCGAAAATCTCCCCGTCCCGGTGCAGTTGGCAGATGCCGGCCACCATGTCCGCTCCGGATTCTTCGAATGCCATCGCCATGGCTGCAAGGGCTCCGGGAGCCAGCAGATCGTCGCTGTTCAGCCACGTCACGATTTCACCGGTGGCCTTGGTGAAGCCTTTGTTGATGGCATTGCTCTGGCCGCCGTCTTTCTCCGAGACCCAATAAGTTAGATGTGAGGAGTATTTCTCCAGCACGGCCACAGTGGCGTCCTTCGATCCACCGTCCATGACGATGTGCTCCACATCCGGATAGTTCTGATTGACGACCGAGAGGAGGGTCTGCTCGATGTACTGGCCCTGGTTGTAGGAGGGGGTGATGATCGAAATGCGGGGCCATGCCCGGCCGCTTGGGAGAGTGGCGGGCATGGACCGTCCCGCTCTGGTTGAATACGGCCACTCGGGTCGATTCAGTGTGTTGGAAATTGAAGTTTCATCGGTCATCGATCTGCCGGGATATTACTTTTTGAGAGTAGCTTTAGGATGCTTCGGAAGGCGAAAAGACTCGATGTTCCGAGCAATTGAGCGAACCTGCGGTGTCCTGGGGGAAGATATGGGGTCATCAAAGGGAACTGTCTTTCCTCCGGAAGAGATAATCATGTACACTCAATTCTTCCACCATGTCATAACGATTTCCTAAAAGAGCCAGAATTTCATCAATCTTCCAGGTTTCGACAAGAATGAAGCGCGGGGCGTGGCGGGTGAGATCCAATCCTTTGAGAACCTGTTCCTCGAACCCTTCCACATCGAGTGAGAAAAAATCAATTTCCCGGCCGGGAGCCACCTCGTCGAGCAGGGATGAAAGGGCTCGCCCCTTCACTTCAACCGAGTAGGAACTTGGGAGATGCTGGATTTCCAGCCCCTTTCTGACATGTTCCTCCGTCAATTCATGCCCTCCCAGACTTCCCTCGACGAGGGACATTAAATTGGCATAGCGCATGGTCACTGCCGGAGTCACGTCCTGATCCGCAACCAAGGCGGCATGGATGACTGTGGAGCGGGCCCGCACCTTCTGGCAAACCTCGGCTAAAGCGGGGATGGCCTCAATCAAAAGCCCTCGCCATCCTTTGGAGTTTTCGAGGAAATAGGTGTTGCTCTGGTTGAATCCATCGTTCGCTCCCGCTTCGATGAAAAAGCCATTTTCAAAATCGAGATACTTGGCGAGTTTATCATCCAAGTTGTTCAACGAAGGCTTTTCCGTCCGGATGTCCACCGGCAAATCACACATGTTGGGAACACTGCCAGGACCATGCACCGGCTGGCGGGCGGCCAGGGGCAGGAAGCGAGCGGCTCTTCTGAAAAAGTAGGACGTTGTCCGGGCATAAGGGTTGATCGGCCCCGGGCCCTGCATATCCACCTGAATCAAATCCGCTGCCCGGAGCATGGAGCAGATTCCGGGAAACCAGTCGGCGTTGTCCACAATGATCAGACCATCGTCGCGCAGTTTTTCCAAAGCCGGTTCCACGCAATCCGGTCGCAGCTCACCGTCAATGATGACGACGTCAAACAATCCCGGATACTCCAATATGAGTCGGGGATATCGATCGGGCTCCGCCACGAAACGGTAATCGACGTTTCGTGGAATTTCCGGAAGCATCCGGTCATACCATTCCTTTTCATGCTCGACAGCGACCACTGTTTTTGCGCGGCCTCCCCAAAAGACCGTAGAATATCCTGATCCGAATTCAAAAACCTCCTTGTCGGAGAAATCCAACTGCTTGGCAAATTCGATTGCCGCATAGGTGTACCAAGGCACGGGATTTCCGGCTTTATCCAGACAGGCGTGTTCAGCTTTAGAACGGGCATGCCCGTATTCTTCATCCAGCAACTTCGTCATCTCCCCGGATGCGATCGGAGAAGAGGGGACTTCTTTTTTTAAATCATGCGATTTTATGATCTCGCGAATCTCCGGACTTTTGAGATTTTTTTCTTTCGCTGTCCGCAATAGGGACTCCATCTCCCCGAAACTATAGCCGCTACCCCGCATTTCAAGGATAAGGGAAAGGAGCGCACGCCGTCTTTTTCTAAAAAGAAAGGAAATTTCTTGAAGCATGTTGATAGAAAATCAAATTGAAGGTGAATGTCCGGAAGGAGCGAAATTTTCGAGAGATCATCAATTGGGAAAGAGGGCGCACTGACTTGGTGACGGCACTGGCGTGGACACTTTTCCCAGCTCGAATACGCCAAGTCCGAGTCTCTTTGCCAAGCAGTTTGTTGGCGCTGTGAGTCTTTGAAGTCGTAGTGGTGTTCATCTTGCCGCCCGGCCCGCCGGCGAGTCAGCAATCCCGCAAATTGAAAAGTCCGTGGACTGCCGCCCGGACGGGAACCCCTATCGACATTCCTGTCCCGGCACCCACCCTCAGATCCGCTGTCGGATGCCGACAATCTGGCAGTATTTGAGACTTGCCAGCGAAAATTTCCAAGTGGAATCTCCCCGCACCTACCATGCCAGAATCCTTTTCCGGAACTGCTGAAAGCAGCGCCCTGAATTCGTTAATCACCCCGGAGGTTTTCCAAGACGAATTTTATGAGGCCATCGTCAATCTGGCCCGCTCGGCACCGATCGACACTGTCCTGGAAATCGGTTCCTCTTCGGGAGGGGGCAGCACCTTGGCATGGGTCGAAGGATTGCGGCAGAATGTCCGTCGTCCGAAACTCTATTGCATGGAAGTGTCCCGCGTGCGATGGGGCGCGCTCAAGGAGCGCTGGGAGGGCGAAGGTTTCGTCGAGTGTTTTCTCGGATCCTCGGTGCGTCCGGACCAGTTCCCCAGTGTTGCCGAAGTCGAGCATTTCCTCAAGACGGTGGACGGTCCCCTGCGGGAGTATCCGGTGGAACAGGTGCTCGGTTGGCTAGAGGAGGATCTTTCCTACATCGAGAAGGAAGATGTCCCGTGCGGCTGCATCGCGGAGATCAAACGGGCTCGTGGCATCGAGCACTTCGGCGCTGTTCTGATTGATGGTTCGGAGTTCACCGGCGACGCGGAACTGGACGAAGTTTACGGAGCGGAATTCATCCTTCTCGACGACACTCGGACTTATAAATGTTACTCGGCCCGCCAACGTCTGCTCCATGATCCGGGTTATGAAATGATCGCGGACAACCCGACCCTGCGCCATGGCTACTCAATCTTCCAGCGGCGGCGGCGGACGAAACTGGATCCACTGCCAGATGACGTGCCGGTACATTTTTTCACGATCGTACTCAATGGAGAACCGTTCATCCGCTATCATATCAATGTGCTTCTCCAGCTGCCCTTCCGCTGGCACTGGCACATTGTAGAGGGAGCTGCGGAATTGGTAAACGATACGGCGTGGAGCAAGGAGACAGGTGGCGTTCTGCCGTCGGATCAGCACGACCGGGGGCTGAGTCGGGATGGCACGACCGCTTATCTTGATGAACTCGTCGCGCGGTATCCTAACCAAGTGACGGTTCACCGTCCGCCGCCCGGACGTTGTTGGAATGGGAAAACCGAGATGGTGGCCGAGCCGTTAAGACACATATTTGAAGACTGCGTCCTGTGGCAGATGGATGCCGACGAGTTGTGGACCTCGGATCAGCTGACTGAGGGTCGCGCCATGTTCCTGAGGTCTCCTGAGGAAGCGGCGGCGTGGTTCTGGTGCCATTACTTTGTGGGACCGGATCGGGTGGTCGCATCCAGAAACTGTTATTCCCAAAATCCGCATCAGGATTGGCTGCGGGCATGGCGCTTCCGCCCGGGGATGAAGTGGTTGACTCATGAGCCGCCCGTGCTGGCGGAAAGACTGGACGATGGGACTTGGAAAAATCTGGCAGACGGCCCGACGTTCACGCATCGTCAAACCGAAGCTGCCGGTCTCGTCTTCCAGCACTTTGCTTATGCCACAGAAGCGCAGCTTCGTTTCAAAGAGCTTTATTACGGCTATTCAGGAGCCGTGGAGGCCTGGCGTGCGCTGCAACTGCGCACGGATTTGCCTTTCCGGCTCAAGGATGCGTTTCCATGGGTGACCGACGAAACGATCATCGATACCGCCGGTTCGCGCGGCGTGGAGCCTTTGGCGCGGCAGGACTCTGTTAGCGGGGAGTGGCATTTTTCCTCCGGTTCTGAAGTCCACCTTCAGGCAGTCGCCCCGGTGATCGTGGTCGACGGTGTCTTTTTCCAACTGAACAATACCGGAATCAGCACCGTCTGGCACGAGATTCTGAAAGTCTGGAGCAGGTCGGATATTGCCTCCCAAATCCGGGTGCTCGACCGCGATGCCACGTCCCCGCGGATACCGGGAATTCAATACCGGACCATTCCAAGGTTTGATCCCGACGACATGGGCGCGGATTCGTTGATGCTTCAGGACATTTGTGACGAACTGCACGCGGGTGTTTTTATTTCCACTTATTACAGCAGTCCCACCCGCACTTCATCCGTGTCTCTCATTTATGACATGATCCCTGAGCGGCTCGGCCTGGATGGCAGCTTCTGGCAATGGGCCCGCAAAGCTTGGGATATCCAACGCTCGGAGCGCTTCGTCTGCATCTCCGGCTCCACCGCGGCCGACCTCGGACGACTGCATCCCGAAATCCCCCCGCAACGGATTTCCGTGGTCCACATGGCAGCTCCGCCGAATTTCAAGCCTTCCAGCGATTCCGTCGTGGAAGCCTTCCGCAGGAAGCATGAGCTGGAGAAGGAATATCTGCTTCTGGTTGGCGAGCGCATCGGGCTTCATGTGAATACGCAAGGATACAAAAACGCGGCGTTGGCCTTCAAGGCATGGTCCCTGCTGCCAGCGGAAGACCGTCAGAAGCTGTCAATCGTCTGTGCCGGAGGCGTCGGGGAACTGGAGGAGGAACTGCGGGTGCTGGCCCCACAAGCGGATGTTAGGGTGATCCGTTTTTCCGCGGATGAGCTTCCCGTCGCTTACGCCGGAGCCGTTGCGCTGGTCTATCCGTCACTGTATGAAGGCTTTGGACTTCCTGTCGTGGAAGCGATGGCCTGCGGATGTCCTGTGATCACCTGTCGGCGCGCCTCACTGCCCGAAGTGGCCGGTGAAGCTGCGATCTACGTCGATCCCTGGGATCCGGCGGAGACCGCAACCGCCGTGCTGCGGCTGTGGCGGGTTTCGGAGGAGCGGTCTCATTTCATCAAGTCAGGCCTGGATCAAGCGGCGCGCTTTTCCTATGAGACAGCTGCGGAGGAGTTGGGGAAAATTCTGATCGAAACGGCGGAAGCCCCGCGCCCGGCCGCGCCTCGGGACGCGGTCTGGGAAAAGTTCGCCCGGCTTCACGCCGCAAAAGCCGGCGTTGAACGCTCCCTGCAGAATTCCCAATCCAGCGAAAAAGAAGTGGCGTGGCGGTTGCGTGAAGCGAAGGACCACCTTGACCAGATGCGACATTCGCTCAATCTGATTCAGGGCGAGCGGGACAAGCTGCTAGCTTGGCGTGACAAAAAGAGACGCACCCCCCTCCGGAAGCTTTGGGATGTCGTCAGACGGAAAAAGCGCACGAAACGATCTTAAGCCCGGTGGATCTCATTTCTCAAGGAAGCTCCCCTGCAGCCCGGCCCCCCGGCCTGCGTCTGGCAGTGGTCATTCCGGCTTACAATCGCCGCGAGTTGTTGCTTGAGACGCTCACTTCCGTCCGAGACCAGACGGTTTCGCCTTGGCGGCTGCTCATCGTGGATGATGGCTCGTCCGACGGGACGGCGGAGGTCGCGGAAAAGTGGATTTTGAGTCATCTACCAGACCGCGACGTAAGAGTCATCCGCCAGCCGAACGCCGGAGTCTCCGCCGCGCGGAACCGTGGCGCGCGGGAATGCGAGGATGCCGACCTGCTCGCTTTCCTCGACAGCGATGACCTGTGGCCCGCGGATTTCATCGATCAGGCGCTGCAAACGTTTTCCCGCACCCCGGAGATCGTCGCCGCCACCAATGACCGCCTGGACGTCGAACACGGGCCGGCGGGCACGGTGGAGAAACTCTCTGTCTGGCCGGTATCCAACGAACCCGCCACCCACGCGATGAGCAACAAGAATCTCGCCTATCCCTCCTGCACGGTTTTCAAGGCCTCCGCCTTTCAGCGTGCGGGAGGATTCCCTAACGGTCTGAACTATGGCGAGGATTACATTCTTTCGCTGGTGGTAAGCTCGTTCGGGCCGTGGGGCCGGATCGAGGGACCGCCTACCCGGCGGCGGAAATTCGCCACTGCGGATCATCTATCAACTCTTCCCGGGCCGGAGGTCATGCGAAATTTGGCATCCATCCTCGAGGCGGAGGCGCTCAAACATCATTGTGTTAGTTCCCTGAAACAAGCCATCACCCACCGTTGGCGGCGGGCGGGCAAAGCGTTGGCGGCGGAAGGAAAACTCCGCGCGGCGCGCGATTGTTATGCGCGGGCTGTTGCTTGTGACGCGTGGGACGTGAAGGCCCGGTTCAGAAAATGGATGCTGACGTTCGCCCGCTGACCATGGACACGCGCCCCTTGCTCACCGTCGTCCTGCCGACCTACAACGCCGCGGCGGTGCTCGCCGGATGTCTGGAGTCGCTCGTCGCGAAAAACGATGGCTGGCTGGAAATCCTGCTGATGGACGGAGGTTCGAAGGATGAAACCCTGTCCATCGCATCGTCGTTCTCCAATCGGGTTCCACGACTTCGCGTCGTCTCGGAACCGGACGAAGGTATCTATCACGCCATGAACAAGGGGGTGGATCTGGCCACCGGTGAATGGCTGTATTTCCTCGGCGCGGATGACCGGTGGACCGATGCCGGCCGGATCGCCGGACTGCTGCTAGAAGCGGGTGACTCCACGGATATTGTCCAGATCAACGCGCGCAAGGGGGAAGACGAGCGATACACCCGCAGCATGTCGCGGGGGCGGATGCTGGCAGGCGAGGAATTCAACCACCAGACGATTTTCTATCGGAGCTCCTTTGTGGGATCGCTGCGTTTTTCCCGCGACTATCCGCTCGCCGCCGACCAGTTGTTCAACCTGGAACTCGTCGTGAAGCAGGCCGCGCGGGTGAGCCACGTGCCGGAAATCCTCGTGCACTATGCGAACACCGGTCTCTCCGCGCAGCAGAAGGACACGCGGTGGATCGCCGATAAGGACGCGTGGATCGGCCGCATGTTTCCGCCGGACGAGGTTGCCCGGCGCAGGAAATGGCGGCCGCGGGAGCGCTGGGTCAAGCGCATCGTCCGCATCCTCGCCGGGGGAAAGGCCTCACGAATCGCAGTGCATTGGGTGCAGGACCGGTTGTATGGTGGCGGCGCGGCAGCCGGAAACCACCGACAGACGCTGGGCCGATAGAAATCCGATCCACTATCCGACATGCACTATCCGCTTCCTTCCCCGACACCGCCGCCCGGCGGGTGGCCGTTGATCTCGGTGATTGTGCCGAGCTTCAATCAGGGGAATTTCCTCAAAGCCACACTGGATTCGATCCTCTCCCAGAATTATCCGAACCTGGAATGCATCGTCGTGGACGGAGGCTCCAGCGACGATTCGGTGGAAGTCATCCGGTCCGTGGAAGACCGGCTGACGTGGTGGTGCAGCGAGAAGGACGACGGCCACGGCGACGCGCTCAACAAGGGCTTCGCCAAAGCCACCGGCGACATCCTGTGCTGGCTGAACAGCGACGACCTCATGGCTCCGTGGTGCCTATGGGTCGTCGGCGACGTGTTCGCACGGTTCCCGGAAGTCGAATGGCTGACCGGCGAGTATGGCATCTGGGACGCCCACGGACGCCTGGTCGCAGCCTATCCGGGCGGTGCGACCGCTAGCGAATACCTTCGGCGCAACGAGGCGGATCTCCAACAGGAATCCACCTTCTGGCGCCGTTCGCTTTGGACACGTGCCGGTGGGAAAATCGACACCAGCTACCGGCTGATGATCGACGCCGAGCTGTGGCTGCGTTTTTTCCGCCATGCGAGGCTCTACTCGCTCAAAACGGTGGTGTCCGGCTACCGGTGGCACGGCGAAAACCGATCACTCACCCAGGCGGACCGGACGAAATCCGAACGCTGGCGGGCGATCGGAACCCACCTCGCGCCGCAATCGTGGCGGACCCGTCTGGTGGCGCGGTTCGGCCCGGACCAGTTCGAACGCCAGCCCGGCTTCGGGGGGTCGCTCAAATTCATCTTCTGCAAGAAAGTCCGCCAGCTTTTGCTCCGGCGGCCGAGGGTTCCGGTGGTCATGTGGGATGCCGTCAACCACGGTTGGAAAATCTCCTCCCGGCGGCTGCGCGGGTCTTGAAGATTACGCCTCCTGGAACTGTAGGCGATAGAGATGGGCGTAGAGTCCCTGCGGATCGTCCATCAGCTCCTGATGAGAGCCGCTGGCAACCAAGTGGCCGTTCTCCATGACATGGATTTTCCGGGCGTTCCGGATGGTCGAAAACCGGTGGGCGATCACGATGGTGGTCCGACCTTCCATCAGGCGGTCGAACGCGAGTTGGATCTGTTTTTCCGACTCGCTGTCGAGTGCCGAGGTCGCTTCGTCGAGCAGGAGGACCGGCGCGTTCTTGAGGAACGCGCGGGCGATGGAAATCCGCTGGCGCTGTCCGCCTGATAGATTGCCGCCGTTTTCGCCGGCCGGGGTGTCGTAGCCTTGCGGTTGTTCCATGATGAAGTCATGGGCATACGCGGCGCGGGCGGCATCCTCGATCTCCTCGTCCGTCGCGTCCTGTCGGGCGAGGCGGATGTTGTTTCTGAGCGTGTCGGAGAACAAAAAGGTATCCTGGCTGACCAGGGATATCTGGTCGCGCAGGGATTGAGTGGTGTGCGCGTTGATGTCCTGGCCGTCGATTTCAAAGACCCCGGAGTCAGGACGGTAGAAGCGCTCGATGAGGTTGAAAATGGTCGATTTCCCGCTTCCGGATGGACCGACCAGGGCGGTGACGTGCCCGCCCGGGCAGTTCAGGGAGACGTTGCGGAGGACGGGCTGGTCCGGCCGATAGGAGAACGTGACGTCGCGCAGGGTGATGTCGCCTTTTCCAATCTCGATCGGCTTGGCGTTCGGCGCGTCCGGGATCGAGTGATCGGAGTCGAGCAGGTTGTAGAACATTTTCACCCCGATCAGGGAGGTGTGAAGCGCGACGTTTGCCCGGGCGATGCGCTTGATCGGCTCGTAGGCGAGCAAGACGGCGGTGAGGAAGGCCATCAACGACGCGGCGCTCTGGCCCTGGATGAGATTCCGGTAGCCTCCGTAGAAGACGATGGCGGCGATGACGACGCCACCCATGGTTTCCATGATCGGGCTGGTCCGGTTCGTCACGGTTGCCATCTTGTTCTGGAGTTTCTCCACCGCGGCGATGGCGAGGTCGAGCCGGGTCTGCATGTGTGGCTCCAAGTTGTAGGACTTGATCAGCTTGTTGCCGAGGATGGCTTCCTGGATGGCGGCGATGACATTGATGATGCCCAGGAAACTCGATTGGGCGATCTTGCGGATCCGCCTCACCACGCCGCTGAGGGCGATCGTGACTGGAGCGATGATCAACAGGGCAACGCAGGAAAGCCGCCAGTCCACGACGAACATGGTGACCAGCAGGGCGATGGCGGTGAAAATATCCTGCACCCGTGACATCAGAAGGTTCATCACATCCCGGGCGGAACCCGAAAGTTGCGAAATCCGGGTGATCAGGTCGCTGGAGGGAAAGTGGACGAAAAACGCCAGGGATTGCCCGAGAATATGGGCGCCGATCCGTTTCTGTTGGCGGGCGACGATGTTGTTGCCGATTTTCGACAGGATAACGGACGATCCGTATTGGCAGGCACCCTTGATGAAGAAGATGAAGACGATGGCAAGCGAGACCTCGAAAATCCTGAGCAGTCCGGATCCTGACTCAAAATGCTTGGTCACCAGTCCGCCGATGTCGGGAATCCACGATTGCGCCTGTTTGACCATTTCCGGGGAATCGTCGACCTTTTCCGCGGCTCCGAAGAGCACCTTGGTGACGTTCTGCATCAGGAAGGCCGATACTCCGGTGGCCGCGGCCGAACCGCCCATCAACACGAATGACAGAACGTAGCGCGGAATGTAGAGATGGAAATTTTCCTGTAAAACCCTCCGGACCAATTTGCGGCTGTTGTCATCGGCAAGCACGCCGACTTTTGGTTTCAAACTCATGGATGATGAAATCGGACGATTCGGGAAGATTGAACGGGCTGGCACAAAGCCTGCCCGGACGCCCGTTTGAGCGGGTCACTCGACGGCGAGAATGGTTTCCGGCCAACCTTTTGGCAAGGGGCGAGTTCTGGTCTGGAATCCAGTCGATCCGGGTCCACGGCAATGAAGGCGCGCGTCCCGGAATAAGCGGCTGCAGCGCACTTTTAGGTTGTTCGTTCTGAGAATTAAAGAGTACTGAATGTCCCGTCATTCATGACTTTTCAAATGTCACCCCCCAGAGTCCGCCGAAGCATGAATCTGAAATCCCAATGAGACCTCTTCACGCAGCCAGTGAATTCAATCATCCCGGCGGCGTTTTCGATACCGAATCCAGACCCGAGCGCCACTGATTCATTCGCAATTTGAACGAGTCCCTCCTAAAAACCGAAAAAGCGTCGTCTTTCTGGCAAGCCATTGACGCCGTGCTCGTCATCAACCTCGACCACCGGATCGAGCGTTGGGAGCAGCTGCGGGCGGAGAGCGAGGGAATCGTTCCTCTGGAAAAACTGCACCGGGTGTCCGCCGTGCTCGGCAGCAAAATCCCCGGCTTCGGCAAGGCCCCCTGGTTCCGTGGCGGCAACCGGGCGAATACCTGGGCCGCCCGGGGAGGTTGCGTTCTCGCCCATCGGCGCGCTCTGGAAATGGCCCGACGCGCGGGTTGGGAGCGAATCCTGATTCTCGAGGATGACGCGACCTTCGACGGCGAATTCTCCAGCCATCTCGATTCGCTGGAAGCAGCGCTTTTCAAATCCAAGCTCGACTGGGACATCTGCTACCTTGGCTTCACCGAGCCACAAGGTCCGTTCGACACGCTGGCCCGCCTCTCCGAATCACGCCAACTCGCCCGGATTTACGGCTGCAAATGCACCCACGCCTACATGGTCAACGCCAAGCTGCGGGACTGGCTGCTCGACCAGCTTCCCGACGAATCGACGATTTGGAGCTGGCTCTCGGTCAACCGGGCGATCGACCGCTGGTATTTGACCACGCTGGGCAAGCGCTTCCAGGTCGTGGCCGTGTCGCCATCCATCATTCTGCAGAAAGATGATTTTTCCGATATCGTAGGCCGGGTTACCCATTACTTTTCCGAGAGCCTCAACCACTGCTCGATTCCGGTGAGAAGCGGTTCCCCTACTTTTGGATTCCGTTACTTCATGCGCATCCAAGCCACCCGCCTCGGGCGTCTCTACAATTATTTCAGTGCGCTCCGGAAACGGTTCGCCGGCTTTTGAAAACGTTCATTCATGACCCATCACATCATCACGCTCAAATGGGGAATCCGCTACGGCCCCGAGTTTGTGAACCGCCTTGCATCCTCCGTGCGCCGCCACACCAAGATGCCGGTCAACGTCGTCTGCTTTACTGACGACGCGGCTGGCATCGATCCCGCGGTGCAGGTGTTTCCGCTGCCGGAAATCGACCTGCCGCCTGTGTATTCCCTCAGCCCGTGGCGGAAACTCAGCCTGTTCCGACCGGATCTGCCCATCGAAGGACTCGGGCTTTTTCTCGATCTGGACATCGTCATCACCGGTCCGCTGGATGATTTTTTCACCTTCGGGAAAGAAGAACAGGTTCCCATCATCCACAACTGGGTGCCGCTTCACAAAAAACTTTTCCGGCCGGATCCTCAGATCGGAAACTCCTCGGTTTTCCGGTTCAAGCTGAACCAGTCCACCTACGTCTGGGATCAATTCCACTCGGAAAAGGATTGGGCGCTGGCGAATTTCCGTCCGCCGCAAACCTACCTCACCCACTGCATCCGCTCGCGCATGATCTATTGGCCGGATCACTGGGTCCGCAGTTTCAAGCGCCATTGCGTCCCCACGTTTCCACTCAACTGGGTCATCGCTCCCAAGCTTCAGGACGACGCGCGCATCGTCGCCTTCCACGGCAAACCGGATCCGGACGAAGCGGCGGTCGGCTATCGCGGCACGCACTTGAACCACCACTCGCTGCCCGCGACCTGGGTCAACGAGCACTGGCGCTAGTCAACCTGCGCGGAAAGCTGGCTTAAAATCGCCTCGATTTCCTCCTCCGCCGCCACCGGCATCACGCCGATGACGGAATTCAAATCGCTCACGTAGCCGCGGATTTGCTGGCGCACGCAACTCTTGATGCCGTCGAGGGTGACGCCCGCAGCGAGGATTTCCGCTTCGGTCGCATCCGGTTTCGGCGGCAAATTTTGGATGTCCTCAATCAGGATCCCGGCCGTCTCGCTCCAGGCACCGAAAGCTTGGCTGGAAAATCTCCGCACGTAGCAAATACCCAGCGGCTTCGGCCCCAGCCCCGCCGCATGCAACCGCTCCGCTGCGATGAAATTCTCCGCCGCTCGCCGTCGGGTGGTTTTCGTCAGCGCCTGCTTCCAATCCTCCGCCGAGTAGCGGCCGATCCGCTCGCCGTCGAATTCCCCCGCCAGTAACCGGTCCACCGGCGGCACCGCCTTGTGCAGGCAATGCACACAAGCTTCCCGCGGATAGGCCAGCTTGAGATTCAGCGCCGGAACATAGAAATTCCATGCGCCCGCCTTCACCCGGGCCGGCATTCCACCATGCAAAAACCACCCCATCCGGAGCCGCGCCGATTCGAGCTGATGGATCGGAATCTCCATCACTTTGCCTGCTCGCGGGCAATTTCCGCCACCCGGTCGAATGCCGACTCCACCCGGCCGCGCGCCTCGGTCGCGAACCGGCGGATTTCTTCGGGAAACTCGGTCGGCACATTCGCCTTCGCCGCCTTGTGGGAACCGAAATGCAAATGCGGCACCCCCATGTCGTTCATCATCGCCTGGGTCTTCCACGTGTTCGAATCCCATGTCGAAAATGGGATTTCCAACACCGAACTGGCCACCGCCGCGTGAAAGCGGCCGATGCACAGGCCGCGGTAGGCACTCAGCTTGTTCAAATAGCCGGCCACCGTCGGGTAACGCGTGTTGAAGCCGATTTTCCACCGCACCTTCAGTGGGCCGACCTGCATGTATTGGCGCACCACATTGTCCGTCTCGCCGAGATCTTCGGTGGGGACGGGCTTTTGGAAGGAGCGTAAAAACGTCGAGGCAAACATCGCGTCGGGCACCGTCACGCAGCGGCCGCCGGCTTCGTTCACCGCCGCCGTGCTCGCGGATTCGCGGGCGGTGGTGAAGAGAAATTTGTCCAAATCCGGGTGCGGCGAGTTTTCCTGGTAAACGCAGTTCATTAGGACGGACGGAAATTTCCCCGCCAGGTCGAGCAGATGCCGGTGTTTGTCGTGATGGATTGAGCCCTCGCCGTTAATCACCACCAGGTCCACCGCCGCGAGTTTTTCCGCGTAGTCGGCGAGTTTGAAATCCCGCTTGAGTGAAATTTTCAGGTCCAGCCCGGTGCGCGCAAATTGCTCGCGGAACGTCTGACACACGAGCCGACAGCCGAAGTGCGACTGATAGATGCTGGTGTCGTTGATGAGCGCGACGGTGGGCTTTTTCATGGAAGTCGTTCGCACAATTGCTCCGCCATCACCTCGGTCACCTTGATGGTCGGCCGTGGGTTTTTCAGGAAATCCGGGTTCACGTCGGTCAGCCGGGCCATCGGCAGCCGCGAAATCAAGCCGAGCGATTCCAGGTTTGCCAGGTAGCCGGGCATGAAGCTGCTGACCGGAAATGTCGTGGCTGCGGGCTGGATCACAAGCACGGGCTTATCGGTCGCCACCGCCTCTGTCACCATGGAAACGCTGTCCTGCGTCACCCAGTTGACCTCCGCTGCGCCGAGGTAGGCGGCGAGTTTTTTCTCCGGTTGATGGCACCACCAAACGGCGTCCGCCACGATGTCCGGTGGGAGAAGTCCGCGCAACCTCGATTCCAACTCCTTGCCAGATCGGCGGGAGGTCGTCACCAGCCAGCGGATTCCCTCATGTTCGGCCAATTGTGCCATACCCCGCGCGAGGTTTTCCCAATCCGAATCCTGGAAATCATGACTGCGCGACCTGCCGCCGATGAGCATCGCCCACAGCCGCCCGCCGGGCCGGTCTGCCCAATCCGCGGCCGCCTGATGGACGATTTCCGGAGTGATCTTTGTGGGTATCACGTCCATCCGCAGGTCGTTGGGTGCCGTTTCCAGCGAGGACGGAGTGAAAACCGTGTGGAACCAATCCGGCGGATAGGGCTTTCGCTCGCCGAGAAAAACAAACGGCACGCCATACTTCACCGCCAAAGTCCGCGCCGCGAACACGCTGCGACCGCCGCTCGAGATAATCAGATGCGGCGCGGATTCACCGGCTTTCGCCCGTTCCAAGCCGAGCGGGCCGTGGAGCATCCAGTCCGGCAGCGGGCGACCGGTTTTTCCCATCCAGAACAAGCGGATCAGATGCCGGACGAAGCCGCTGATCCTGGGCCGGCATTCAAACTGTCGGATTTCCACCGGCCATTTTTCCCCGAGCGCGGCAGCCAGCCCGATGGATTGACTGACATGACCGGGGCTGCCTTCGCTGATGATCCAGAGGATGCGTTTGCCGTTCATGCCGGTTTGGAAATGGCTACTCCCGCCAGAACTCTTTGACCCATGGGGACGGGAAGAGGAAGCGGCCGACGTAGCGCCGCCAGCGTTTATCGGTGTGGCGCTTGTTCCACACCCACTTGATGTATTCCCGCCGCGGCAGGTGCGGCGTGCCTTCCGACCATTGGCCGAGGATGCCGTCCGGCGGCTTGGGGTGGCCCGGGAAAGTGACGATTTTCACCCCGCGCGGCAGGACCGGCGGGCGCAGGTAACGCAACGGCCAGATCCCCATGCAGTGGAGGCCGAAATGCTTGGTCCACGCGTGCGGCCAGAATTTCACCCCGCTCTTTACCCCGGCGGTGACGTAATTCTGCTCGAACCGGTATTTCCGCGAAATTTCGACGGAGTTCGCCCGCAGGTTTTCCAACATGTAGGAGTTCTGGCCGATCGGGAAACGGAACACGGAGGTCTGCCCGTGTTTGCCGATCCACCGCACCCAGTTGCGGGCGACATACACGTCGGACGGGTCGCCGTAGGTGAAATAGTCGTCGATGTTCGAGGCGATCACCGAGTCGAGGTCGATGAAAAGCGCGGTTCCGGTGAGGCCGCCGAGTTCCTTGCCCCAGAGCGCGATTTTCGGCCATTTTCCGGGAACGTCCGGCGGGATTTCGCATTCCAGCAGCGGAATCGGCAGGCATTTCACCTCAGGGCGGATGCCGGTGGCGTCGTCGGTGAAGCAGATGAGCGTGAAGTCGCCGGTGATGTTCCGGCGGCACATCGCATACATGATATTCACGTACTCCGGGCCGTAAACGGTGCCCCACTTCATACAGACAACTTGCTTCATCGGGGGTCCTTGAGAACGGTTTGGTAAACCTCGAGCGTGGATTTGAGCATTCGCTCCAGCGCGAATGCCTCTGCCGACGAGGGCGTCGGGCGACCGTTCAGGATTTCCCGGGTCCGGTCAATGGCACAGTTCAGGTCGCCGACTGGTATGAGGCCTTGGGGAAAAATCAGCCGCAACTGCTCGGCCACGCCGCCGTGATCGTAGGCGATGACCGATTTTCCGAGCGCCAGCGCCTCCAACGACACCCGGCCGAACGCCTCCGGATCGTGGGAAAGCGAATACACGATCTCGGAAACCGCCATGATTTCCCGCAGGTCGGTGCGATGGCCAAGGAACGACACGTGCTCGGTGACGCCGAGTGAGGCGGCGAGTTGCTTGAGCTCGTCGAGGAAGGCGAGTTTTTTAGGATGCGGCTCGCCGACGATCAGGCCATGAACCGGCGTGCCGGATTCGACCAACTTGGCAATGAGCCGGATGAAATCCTCCTGGCCTTTCCACCGCGTGAGCCGACCGGGCATGAGCAGCGGAATGCGTCCTTCGGGTACCGGATGGGCGGCCAGCCACTCGGCGGCGGGCGAAAATCCGACCGGATATTCCTCCAAATCGACTCCCCGGTGAATCACCCGGATCTTGGCGGCCTCCGTCTTCGGATAATTTTTCAATATATAATCCCGCACGCTCTCGGAAACGGCGATCACCCGCTCGCCCCGCGTCATTACGGCGGAATAGCCATTCACCGAGTAAAACCCATGCACGGTCGTCACCAACCGCGGCCGGCTCGCGCGGGGCAGGCTTTTCCATGCGATCCATGCCAGCCATGCCGGAAGCCGCGAGCGGAGGTGGATGATGTCCGGTTTTTCCGCGATGAAGAGCCGCCGCAATTTTGGAATCTGCCCCAGCGAGGCAAGCGCCTTGCGGTGGACGGGCATCGTGAAATGTCGCGAGCCGGCGTTTTCCAAATCCGCCACCATCCGGCCGCCGTTGGAAATGACGATGGATTCGTCACCCCGCCGGACGAGAAATCCGGCGACCTCCAGCGTGCCGCGCTCGACGCCGCCGCCATTCAACTCGGGCAGGATTTGGATGACTTTCATGACAGGGAAACCAGCGGAATGGATTCTTTCTTAGCGGCTTTCATCAACGCCCTCGACGCATCACAAGTCAGGATGTAGTCGATGGGAAGTCCGGCGGCGAGATCGATCGTTTCAATGGATTTCCGCAGAATGTCGCGGTCGGAGGTGATCGGGACGGTGTGGATGATTTCCGAGTCGGCGAGCCACTCCGGTTTTTCCTGCCCCGGAGCCAGCACGATTTCATAAATCACGTCCGGGTGCGTCCACTCCTCCGGGATCCGCCAACCAGCCGGAGCGCCTGCCAACCAAAGCAGCGCCCGGTGCGGTTTCCCCTCGCCCATCGAATCCGGGCCGAGCCATTTGCTGATCGAAAGTTTTCGACTGACATAAACCTTCCAGCGCTCCTGAAGCCAGAAAACGTCAATCGGGCTATCCTTCAGCGCTTTCTCGATGGCCAGCATGCAATCCGCCGTCTTGAACGGCCGGTTCACCGGGTGGTAGCGGATTGCCCATTTCCCTGGAGCTACCGTGCGAACCGACATCAAGAGGATTTCGCTCTTGCTCCGCCGCGCCATCAGGCTGGGCAGCGGACTGGCCCGCGTCAGCCGACCGAAGTATCTCACCAACTCACCCTGATGGCCGACCCGTTGATCCGCAAGGATTCCCAAGATCCCACCTTCACGCAAAAATCCGGTCACGAGGTGAAAACTGTCGCGTTTGGAGAAAAGGCGGGTGCCTTCGTGCTCCCGGTGGGCCAGCACCCGGGCGTCGAGAATCGGGTTGTTCAGCGGGCGGTAAAAAGCCCCCATTTTGTGCCCGGGAGGGAATTTCAAATTGATGCGGCTCAGCAGCTCCCAGTTCCCCATGTGCGAGGGCATCAACGCAAGTCCCGGGCTGCGGGTCAGCGCATCCTCCAGAACCTCCTGATTTTCAACGGTGACGATCCGGTCAATCTGCTCCAGCGACAGGTGCGTCGAGTGCATGGCGGACAACAAATTCCCCGCCGTCCGACGGAAGGTCTCCCGCGCCATCAGCCGCAAGGTCGGCAGATCATGCTCGCCATGAAACGCGATGCGCAGGTTTCTCAAAATCACCCGCTGGCGGAACGGCATGAAGTGCCAGGCAAGTCCGCCGATCGCCTCGCCGAAGCGGAAAACCAGCGGCCCGGGAAACAAACCCACGAATTTCTCAATGCCCGTCTGGACCAACCATTCAATCCGCCATTTCCACAGCTTGGGATGATTTTCTGAAGACTCACGAGCCACTTCGTTGTGGTGTAACGACTCGGGAACATCCATGCAAGGCTGATGCCCGAATCACCTCACCACCCATGAGTGCTTCGCCCAGAAGCGGTTGAGGTCTTCCTCGTCGCCGTTGAAGGCGTTGTGCTCCAGCGGGCGGTCCATCGAGCCGAAAAAGCGCGGCGATTTCCACGGACCGTGGTGGTAGTGCTTGGGAACCGAGCGACCGGACCACTCGACGCCGGCGTATTGCCACATCGCCCAGTCGTCCCAGATATCGTAGGCCTCCATCAGGTGCTGCGGCGTCTGATAGCTACCGGTCGGCGCGTAGAGCGCGATCCAGTAAGGGCATTGGGAAATGCGGCTTTTCTGCGCGGGGGTCGCATTGGCCAGGGAGTTGCGCAGCCGGTCGCTGTTTTCCAGGTAAATAGCCGGAAGCACGCCGGTCCGCGCCTCCACCCGGTCGATGAAGGCGACGAGATCCGCCGGGCTGGACTTGGTGTCGAAGTCGCCGACGAGCAGGATCCTTTTTCCCAACAACCCGCGCGTAGCCGCGATTTCCCGCAGGCGGTTGATGTATTGGTCGGCCTGCCAAGTGGGATCGGTGGTTTTTAGGACGAAATAATACGTGCCGAGCATCATCCCCTGGCGATCGGCGGAGCTGAGGAAATCCGCGCACTTTTCGTCGAGCGCAGTGCCCTTGCCACATCGGGCGATCAGCCCGTGCGCGCCATTCCGCCGCAACGCGGATACATCGTTGGCGGAAAACGAGTCGCCGGAGCGTTGTTTTTCTTTCGGATCGTAGGATGAGACATTGACGATCTTCGGTGCCGCGTGCAACCCGATCCGCCCGTATCCACTGCCGCAGCTGTTGAGGAGAAGAGGAGCGGCAACGAGGATCGGGAGGAGAAATTTCATGGATCAGTGAACCGCAGGTTCGGACGCAGCGCAAGAAACGAAGCGCTTCTCCACGGAGCGCGGATCTTCAGTCCGCCCGCGAAGCGGGAAGTCCGTGAGCCGCCAAGAAAAGTCCACGCATCAATGCCCGAGGTCCGCCGGAGTGGATCCCATGACGATGTCGAACTTCGCGGCAAGCTCGCCAATCTTCGAATCCTTGACCGCGGCGAAATCCACGATCACCGACTCGCGCGCCTTGGCGTCCGCGATTCGTTGCAGCACGAAATCCTTCTCGTTCCGCGGCTCACCTTTCACATAACACTGCGTCGTCCACTTCTCGCGGCCCTTCATTTTCACGGCGAAATGGATGTGCGGAGTGCGGCCCGGGTAAGTGACGGGTTTGATGGTGCGGAAATAATATTCACCGGTAGAACCGGTGAGAAACCGGCCGAAGCCTTGGAAATTCTTGTCGCGCTTTTCCCCGTCGTCGCTGCCGGTGTGGAGATAAACGCCCTTGCCATCGACCTGCCAGATCTCGACCACGGCATTGCGGATCGGGTTGCCCTTGGCGTCCAGCAAGCGGCCGGACAGGTGGGTGATTTCGCCAATGCCGGGAGTGATGTCGTCGTTGATGATGAGCAGGTCGTTGTCAGTATCGAGCGGCAGGCGATCGGGATAAAACGGACCTTCGGTTTGTCTCGGCGTGAGCGAGAGTTGCTCGGCGAAAGCCCCGGGGGCGGCGAGGGCCAGCGCCAGCGAACTGATGATTTTCCGCCGGGTCCAGAGATGGGGCATTTCAATCATTCCGAGAATCAAGCTGCATCCCGCGAGAGGTTCAAGCGGGATGTGCGGAAAGCCATGCTCCGCAGAGCAGCGAAGCACGTTTGTCCAGGCCGTAGGAACCAGCCATCAATCAACATAGCCGCAGCTCATCGTCACTTCATGGGCTTCGGCGGATGGGTTTCCCGTTTCCCGGAAATGATGCTGGAGGATGTGCCTCGGAAATTCTACCTCCGGCGTCGACATGGAGCCCTTCAAAAACGAGTTTTCCTATCCCAAAGCCCGTCGAATTGCGGCGGCGGTGAAGCGGGTGCATCCGGCGTTTTCGCTGCCGCAGTTTGGCAAGGGGCTGGAGGCGGCGTTGGAGCCGCTGGAGTTGAAGCAGCGGATGCAGCTGATCGCGGACCGGATCGAGGCCGGGCTGCCTGCGGATCCGCCGCTGTTGTTCGGGATTTTGACGGGGGCGCTGGCGGTGGATGAAAACGACAACCGCGGGCTGCGCGGATTTTTGGTCTGGCCGCTGACGGAAATCGTCGCGCGGCGGGGGCTCGGGCACTTGCGGGAATCGATGGCGGCGCTGGCGGCGATGACGAGCCGGTTCACCGGGGAGTTTGCGATCCGGCCGTTTTTGCGGGAGGACCGGGAGCGGACCTTGAAGCAGCTGCATGCATGGTGCGATCATCCGGATGAACATGTGCGGCGGCTGGTCTCGGAAGGCAGCCGGCCGTTGCTGCCGTGGGGCGGGAATTTGCCAGAGTTACTGGAGTCGCCGCATCCGACGTTGAAGCTGTTGGAAAAACTTCACCGCGATCCGAGCGACTACGTGCGGCTCTCGGTTTCAAATCACCTCAATGATTTCAGCAAACACCACCCGAAGCTCGTCATCGAGACGCTCACACGATGGCATCAAGCAAACCCGGACGACCCGCGCCTGGCGAAACTCGCCCGCCATGCTTGCCGCACGCTTTTAAAAAGCGGGCATCCCGGCGCGTTGGAATTCCACGGCTACGGCTCGGCCAAGGCGCTGGAGCTTGAGATTTTCGAACTGGGAAAAAAGTCAGTCACGCTCGGCGGCCATCTGGAATACCGGCTTGTCGTGCGCAATTCGTCGCGGCGTAAGCTCCGCGTGATGTTCGACTACGCGATCCTCCACCGCAAAGCGAACGGCACGCTCAGCCCCAAGGTTTTCAAAGGCCGCACCTGCGAGCTGGCGGCGGGCGAGCGTTGGGAAATCGCCGGGCGGCACTCGGTGAAACCGATCACGACGCGCGTTTACCATGCCGGGATGCACGGCTTCGAGCCGCGGTTCAACGGGCGGGCGTTTCCGGCGCTGGAGTTCATGCTGAAGATGTGAGGTCCGGGCTTGCTCATCCGGTCGCGAGCGGCCATTTCCAGCCGCATGAATTTCGTGGCGGTTTTATTCGATTTCGATGGCGTGCTGGTGGACACGGAGTGGGCGATCTATCAGGCGTGGCTGCGGACCTTCCAGGCGCACGGTCACGATCTGCCGCTGGAGGTTTACACGCGGTGCATCGGCTCGGATTTCGCCACCTGGTCGCCGAAGACGCACTTGGAAGATCTCTCCGGGCTGGCTTTTGATTGGCATGATCTGGATGCGAAACGCCAGGACGCGATCATGGCGGATCTGGCGGGTGAGGGGACGATGCCGGGGGTGATTCCGCTGTTGGAAAACCTCACGGCGCAGGGAATTCGGCGGGCGGTGGTGTCCAGTTCGTCGCATCATTGGGTGGATGGTTGGCTGGAGAAACTCGATTTTGGGCGTCATTTTGAGTCGGTCGTCTGCCGGGGTGACGCCCCGAGAATCAAGCCGGCGCCGGATCTTTATCTGGAAGCGGCGAAACGGCTCGGACTGGAGCCGGCGGATTGCCTGGTCATCGAGGATTCGCTCAACGGCATGCAAGCGGGGAAAGCGGCGGGGATGAAGGTGTGGATCGTGCCGAACCGGGTCACTGCGGGATTGGATTTCTCCACGGCGGATCGCATTTTCCCGTCGCTGTTGGATCTGGCGGCTGCGATCTAACGAATTTCCCGGTCACCCCGCCTCAGGACGGTCCGAAGTTCATGGTTTGCCATGCACTTCCGGTGACAATCTGAAGATTGAAATCCGGGCAGCACCAAGGACGACGGCCTCATTTCGATTGATTTTAAGTTTTTTCATAAAATTTGGAAATCGTGAACTTCAACTGCGATTGGAGTAGGGATGACACGCTTCACCAACATCGCCCAATCCCACTCAGACCAAGCTCCGGGGGGAGCTCGGATGGGATCGGCCACGATGACCGGCCTGTCGTCACCAGGCGAAACCACGACTCGGGAAATCGAATCGGTTCGGCGGACGCTGCCAAATCAGGCCGGGGGGCCTGAGCGCAGCTTCCGGATGAGCCGCACCGCCCGCAGTCGCTCGCTGCAAAACGGAAAGACCGTCACCTGCCGGGGGGCAGGCCGGTCCGCCCGTATTCCTTTCCTCGCTTTCTCATTGGTAACTGCTGTGAACGAACTGCGGACGCCGGGGGGCATCCAAGTTTCTGACACTTTGTTGTGC
>JBGSTM010000210.1:0-12374 GCA_041736495.1 Akkermansiaceae bacterium | reverse complement strand
GGGGCGTGGCGGCGGCCCTGCGGCTGGGGGCGCGGGCGGTGCAGATCGGCACGGCCTTTCTGGCCTGCGAGGAATCCGGGTGCGCCCCCGCGCATCGGCGGGCATTGTTTTCCCCAGCGGCAAGTCACACCCGGTTGACGCGGAAGCTAACCGGCCGCCTCGCCCGCTTCATGGTGAACCCCCTATTGGAAGCCCTCGAAAATCAAGGAGCGGAACCCCTGCCCTATCCGCACCAAGGATGGTTCAACACTCCCGTCAAAACCGCCGCCCAGGAAAAAGACGATGCGGATTGGCTGCCGCTGTATGCCGGCCAAGGGGCCGGATTGCTGCGCCACCACACGGTGGACGCGTTGATGCGGTCGCTGTCGGATGATCTCAAAACATGACTCTGACCATCGAATCCAGCAGGATGCCGGGATATTGGCGGAATCGGATGCCGAATCGAGCACCCTGGGGATTTATTGAGTAGGTGAAAATCGCCAAATTTCGATCAAACCATCGATGCACGCTCCGGATCAAACGCGAGATCGAACCGACTCTCTTGAATCCGGGCGATGAGAGCCTCGGCACCGGCGTTCAGCTTGAAATCCAATTCGTCTCGTGTGATGGGCACCACCGTCATGAAACGGATGCCGGATGCGGCAAACACTGATTCCTGGTGAATCGGACTCTCCGGCTTCGCAACTCCCGGAAAGAACATCAGTGCGGGGAATCGATTGGTGCCGAGAGCTCCTTCGGCGTGATCTCCAAGAGGCACGGTGTCCCATGGTCCGAGTGATGCTCCGGTTTGCCATGGATAGCGGGCGAAAACTTGGAGCAACTTGGCGAATCGCGGATCGTGCTTCTTCGAATAGAAAACGAGTTCGATGCGTGAAAACTGACCGGCGTCGGTCTGAAGCAGGTTGCTCATCCCGCCACTGACATAGCCATGCTCGTTGCGCGGCTCACGCCATTGGAAGGTGTAAACGTCGATATGATCGGGCCCGGGCACCACTTCGTGCAGGACTGAAACAATGGGACCGAACACGCGGGTGAAAGCCTCCTCTCGATTCTCATGAGCAACGGGATCTTGGGCGAGAGAATCCAGTGGATCCGGAACTCGGCCGGTGTTCCCGTTCGTTTTAAATCCCGAACGATCTGCCAGATACTCTGCAAGCCCCTCAGGCCAATAGCAGGGAGGAATGGCCTGCACCATGTTGCCCACCGGATCCAGAAGAATGGGCAACAACCGGCTCTGGATATAGCCGCCGGGAAGATGGGGACGGTGAAACAGGACACTGCTGCCCTTGTATTCGTGATTGTCCGGTTGCCACCCGGCAGGGAGGCGGACACCCTTCTGATAGCTCATGTCATCATTGAGATCCTCCCACCATTCAATTTCCTTCTGAGTCCACTCGGAAGACGGCTGCTGGCATTCGCGCAGTTCACTCAGGCGGCGGGCGAGCCGCGGCAGATTTTCCAGTGCGGATGCGTCAGTATCGGTGGCGGAGAAAATCATCGTTCCCGGGCTATCATCGGGGCCAGGCGAATAAAGCAACGAGTTCGCACGAATGACATAACCCCAAACGACGACACCGTGTTTCCAAAGGTGTTTGAAGGAATGGAAGATCAGTTTGGTTTGATCGTCGTTGGGGGAAACGTTCTTCAGCCACGGAGGCTCGGGGAACGCCAATGGAGACGGCTTGAACAGGCCGAGACTGCGCTTGGGATTTCCAAGGCGTTCGCGGATCGCTGGGAGGAAATGGTCGGGAGATTTCATTCCGGCTATTCCAACAGGGCCGTCCATCTTACAATCTCCGACTTCACGTTAGAAATCGAAGGCGCACCGGGATTCGTGCGGGCAGCAAGAGCGGTTTCCAGCGAGAAGACATCCTTGGCATCCGCACCGTAGGCGGGATCGATGGCGGTTAGGTCAAGCTGGTCGAGCGGGGTCTTGGTGGCGATGGCCTGAGCGACGGCTTTGCCGACGAGTTCGTGGGCGTGGCGGAACGGGACGCCTTTTTTCACCAGATAGTCGGCGAGGTCGGTGGCTAACAGCATCGGATCGGAGGCGGCGGCCTTGCAGTTTTCCTCGCGGAGCTCCATGGCGGAGATCATCTCGGTGTTGACGGCGAGGATGAGGTTCAGCGTGTCCACGGAGTCGAACAGCGGCGGCTTGTCTTCCTGGAGGTCGCGGTTGTAGGTGAGCGGCAGGCCTTTGACGGCGACCAGCAGGTTCATCAGATTTCCGACCAGGCGGCCGGTCTTGCCGCGGGTGAGTTCGCAGACGTCGGGGTTTTTCTTCTGGGGCATCAGCGAAGAGCCGGTGGTGTGCGCGTCGGATAGAGAGGCGAAGGCGAACTCGGCGGTGCACCACAGGATGAGGTCCTCGCTGAGGCGCGAGAGGTGGACGCCGCAAAGCGAAATGACGAACAGCACTTCGGCGATGTAGTCGCGGTCGGCGATGGCGTCCATCGAGTTGTTAGTGACGCCGTCGAAGCCGAGTTCGGCGGCGATGGCGCGGCGGTCGAGGTTGATGGTGGATCCGGCGAGCGCGCCCGAGCCGAGCGGGGAGATGTTGAGGCGCTTGCGGGCGTCGGCGAGGCGGGATTTGTCGCGCTCGAGCATTTCGACGTAGGCGAGGAAATGGTGGCCGGCGGTAACCGGTTGGCCGCGCTGGAGGTGGGTGTAGCCGGAGATGACGGTGGCGGCGTATTTTTCCGCGCGGTCTACCAGGGCCTTTTGCAGGCCGGTGATGGCGGTGAGCAGGCCGTCTATTTCGGTACGGGTGTAGAGGCGGGTGTCGGTGGCGACCTGGTCGTTGCGGGAACGGGCGGTGTGGAGTTTCGCGCCCGCCGCGCCGATGCGGCGGGTGAGCTCGGACTCGATGTTCATGTGGATGTCCTCGAGCGAGGTCTTGAACTCGAATTTCCCGGCCTCGATGTCCGCGAGGATTTCCACGAGACCGGTTTCGATCTGGGAAAACTCCTCGGCGGTGAGCAGTCCGGCTTTCAGCTGGGCACGGGCATGGGCGACGGACCCGGCGATGTCGTGTGGGAACAGGCGCCAGTCATACGAAATGGATTCGCCGAATTGCTGGACGAGTGACGAAGTATCTTTGGAGAAGCGGCCTTTCCACATGGCGGTGAGATTGATGGGGTGAAGTTTCCCGCACGAACTGCGCGGCGCGGCGGATTTGAACCGGAACCGGACCGGATGAAACGCGAAATTTTCCCGAATCGGCGATCTCGCTTTGCAATCCGGCGGATTTGCCTGATGGATTGGAGCGGCCAAAACGCCACAAAACCTCAATTACCCCTAAAATCATGTCCAACATCATCCCACTGATCAGCTCCGGCACCACCGGCCCCCTCGGCGTCCTGCATCTTCCGCGCCTCTGGCAAAAAGCCTCGCTCGGCGCGGCCGGCAAGCTTCACCCGGACTATCCGTCCTGTGGCCAGGGCTACGACCAGATGGTGCTCAGCGGCCTCGGTCTCGACAAGGCGGCGTTCGAAAGCTTCATCGCCGAGAAAAAGCCGACTTATCCGCAATTCGAAGCCTGGGTCCTCGAACAATCCGGTGGCCAACTCGATGCCGCCGCAGTCGAAAAATTGAACGCCGCCATCACCGGCTACAACCACACCGACGACGTCCGTACCAGCATCCTCGGTGCCTGCGGCATCCCGGATGAGGGCAAAATACTCGACGCTATCAATCTCAACAACCTCGACGACTGGCAGAGCTTCCACAAGGAAGTGATCGGCTGATGATTCTAGCCGTAGCGGCGATCACCGGTCGCCGCTACGCGTTCAGCAATCCGCGCAACGCCGGATAATCGATCTTCGCATTGTGGCGACGGTCGAGTGGAATGGCCTCCACGAAAATGACACGCTCGATCCCGAAGTCTACGGCCAGAGTTTCAACCCTACCCGCCTCATCAGGATCACATTTTTTCCCGACAACCAATATCCTGCGGCCCTCCCAGTCCAGGGCCGCCATCCGGATTTCCGGAAACGATTCCCGCAGCGCGCACTCAATCGCGAAGGGATAGCACAAGGTTTCACCGGGCATTCTCTCCGCGCAGCGCCCGAGCAACCATACCCGGCCGTGCGCATCCAACCAGCCCGCATCTCCCGTCCGGTGCCACACCTGTCCGCCGACATGGATCTTCGTCTCTTCATCGCCAAGGCCACCGAGGTATCCGCGCAGCACATGATCCCCGCTCACAACGATTTCCCCCGCCTGCCCGGCTTCGACTGCTAGATCGGCAAATCCAACCTCAGTCAGCGGCCCGACCGGGGTGCCCCACTGATCGCGGATGATCCGCAAATCAATTTCCTCCACCGGCACACCCGCGCAAAGTCCCCCGCCCTGTCGCGTCAGCGGACCGGTCTCTTCATCCGCCGGGAAATGCGCGATCGGTTCCGCCTCCGTCGAGCCGTAAACCGAGTGGATGAGCGCATCCGGCAAAGCATCGCGCAGACGCCGTAATAGATCCGGAAACACCGGCGCACCACCTGTGAATACCTTTTCAAAAGCGGGTACCCCGGTAGATGAAGTTAGAAATCCTTCGAAAAACGCAGGCGAGGCAGCGCAGCGAGTCACATGAAATTTCTCACATTGCGCGGCAACCGCTCCCACATTCGGCGAGCCCGGCTTGGCGAGATCCGTCGCCGCCAGCACGCTCGTCAGACCCGATGCGAGATTCGCCAGCACAAACACCGGCAACGTGATCAAATCCACCTCGCCCTCCACAAAATCCAGCGCCTTCGACAGCGCCCGATGCTGCGCTAACAAGAACCCGTGACTCCGCACCGCCGCCTTCGGTTTGCCCGTGCTGCCGCTGGTGAAAGTCACCAGCGCCGCTTCATCGTCCGAGACCTCCACCGGCGGAACACCCGCCGAATCCGTCCGCCATGCCTTGGCGCCGGGGAACCAACCTCCGGAGCAAATGGAAAGCCGGACACCCCGCATCTCCGCCACCGTTAGTTTCATGCACTGTGCCTTCCACGATCCGAAAAACGCATCCGGCATCAGCCGCTGGCAGCAGTGCGAAAGAAACTCCCGCCCGGCGGACGGACCCGCCAGCATCACCCGCAATCCCGCATGAAACGCCGCCAGCAGGATTTCATACAGCTCGATGGACACCGGTTGGAATACCAGAACCACCTGCCCGCGCTTGAGCCCCATTTCCTGTAACTCAGCCGCCCCCGCGCTCACCCGGCGGGCCAGCTCGCCATACGTCACGGTGCCGGACGCGTCTGCTAGAGCCAGCCGCTGCGGGTGCATCCCCGCCCGTTCCACCAGTAGCGACGCGAGGTTCATAACAATTTGGAGAAAAGCGCGTAGCGGCGGAAGACCTCGCCGTGATGCCGACCGGTGATTTTCAGCGAAGTATTCGTCTCATGCTGGAGCGCGTGAATCGCCTCGGTGTACCCCTTTTCCCAGCCGATCCGGTGAAGCTCGTCGACCAGCAAGCTGCCAAGCCCCGCGCAGCGCGCGTCCGGGTCCACCGCCAGCGTTTTCACGATCACCGCCGGTTTCTCGCCGCGGACCAGCGCTTCCAGATCCGGAATCCCGAACACAAACCCACAGGTCACCCCATCGCGCTCGGCGATTCTGACAAAATCCGGATCCACCCGGTCACGGACTTTTCGATAGGCGTCCATGAACGCATCCTCCTCCAACGGCGTGTAGAGGAAATTATCCGCGAAACACTTCAGACTCACCTGATAAATTTTCTTCAACTCCTCATCATAAAGCGTCGGATCCATTTCCCGGATCTTCACTCCGGACCGCTCCAACCTTGTTTTCAGTGCGGGCGAAATCGTCCCGCTGCCATCCAACGGAATCACCGATGAAGAATACTGCGATAAAACCGAAAAGCCCGCAGCTTCCCACCATCCCGGAACCTCCGCCGGATTGCGCGGTTCTAGCAAAAATAGACCCCGCCCGTCGCCCTCCACCACGAAGCGATACGCCCGCCACGTGTTGCCGCTCATCGGCCCGACCGCAATCCGGCAGCCTTGTTCACGAAGAAAGTCAGCAGCCCCCTCCAGCAGAATCGTAGTCGCTTCACCGTCGTTGGCCTCAAAATCCCCGATGGCTCCGATGTTCGCGCCATCCATCACCGGAGTATTGCGCCACCAGAGCGACGCCTTGGCCACTACCGAACGTGTCGCGGCTGTCTCAGCCGGAACGCCCTCAAAGGTCACCAACTCGACCTCGGCATCGGCATCGCCAACCTCCGCCGGCGCACAAACATAAAGCTCACAGGATTTCATAACAAAAAAGCGGGAACGGATGCCACCAGCGCGAGCAGACCTTCCATGATCCATAGCCCCGTGACATGCCCGCGGTATCTTGAATGAATCGACCGAAAAAGCAACGTCACCAGCCACATCCCGCCCACCGCGACCGCCACCGGCAGAAGCAAGCGCGCGCCCTCGGGCCACAGCCAAATCAGTCCGGGAAGCGACGCCACCAGAAATCCCTTCATCACCGACCGCAGCGGCGTCGCCAGCAGATGCGGCATCCACGTCCGCGTCGCGGTATCCAGGATCGCGAGTTGCGCCCCCATCGCGAAAGCCACTCCGGCAAGTGCCATGGACATCGAAACAAGTTCGAACTCCGCCGCGATCACCCACGGCAGACAGGCGATCGTGTGCGCCAGAACCGCGTCCAGCCGGTGGTCGAATTTTCCGGTCAGGCCATGCTTCCGCGTCGTGACCACATGACACACAAACACCGCTACGAGCGGCAACGCGAAGCGCCAGTCCGCCATCACCGCGCAACCGTAGCCCAAGAGCACGCCCCCTAACAAAGCGCCTCCGCTCAGCGTGGACCACCGCGATCCCACCAGCACCAACACGAGCAAAAGCGCGAGCACCGCGAAGCGCCCGACCAGCCCCGGCATCTCCAGCGGCAGCAGCTTTTCCAACAGGAAAAAGCACCCCACCGGGATCACCAGATTGTCGAATCCCCGATCCGAGATTCCCTCCGCCATCATCGCCAGGATTCCCAGAATCACGCCGATCCAAAGTGCGTGCATCACATCCACCCTCCCGCCGATCGCGAGTGGTAGAAAGCCGCAGAGAAACGCCGTGAACCAGAAAATGACCGAACCCTCGACTGTTTTGAATCCCTCGCCCGAGCCATAGCGCCGCTTGCCCCAGCGCGTGCCGACCAGCGCTCCCGCCGCATCGGCGATGGTTAAAATCAGGATCGGAATCAGATAGAGATAGAGGTCGCCATCCGCCAGGGCGAACACCGCCGCCACCGCCGGGGCGAACAGCACTTCGCCATAAGAGGGCCGCTCGATGCCATGCAGCGCCGAGCCCACACCATTCCTCAAGGTCGGAAACATCCGGATCAATCCCAACGGAATCGTCGCGATCCCGGCTAACACCCACACCGGAAACGCCCGCTCGAAGACCCAGGGAAACGCAGCGCAGGAAAGCCCCATCGCCACGTGAATCATCTTCCGCGCCACCTCCGCCGACGCGCCGGATCGACGCACGAACCCGCGGATCAACGGCAGGCCAAGAAACAATCCCGCCAGCACTGCCGCCACCGCAAGCCATTCTGCCGCGCTCAAGCGATGACCTCCTCCACCACGAAGCGACTGTAGAAAAACGCACGGTCCTGCCCGAACAACGCGCCCGCCTCACACGCTTTCAGGCGCGCCGCCAACGACTCAGGCCGCGACCGCGGGGCAAGCATGTTCCAGTAGGCGAGCCGCGCTCCCGGACTCGAAGCCGCAATGATCTTCTCCAACAAATCCCGCGTGTTGTCCTCGCTCATGTATTCGAAAATGTCGCTCAAGTTGAAGGCATCATAGCGGCACTCCGGAAATCGCGAGAGATGTGCTTCCAAGGAAGCATGCGCGACCACCAGCCGTCCTTCCAACAACGCATTCCGGATCTTGCCGAAATTCCTCTCCTCCAACGCTTCCGGCAAAGCCTCGCCATGAGATCCAGTGAGGATCCATTGCAGATAGGGATTTTCCGATGGATCCAACACCACCAGCGCATGCCTCGTCCGCGCGAGAATCCGATCCGCCACCGAGCCCTCCACATATTTGAAAAACTCCGGATCCCGCCCGAGCGCCCCCATCACCGTGCGCGAGAAGAAGATCTGGAAAATCCACCGCCAGCGCCGGTTGTTCCAGACCTCGTTGTAGAATTTTTCACGCTCTTCCGCCGAACGTTTTTCCAGCAACGAAAGCACACGCTTCCGCCCGTGCGCCAGCGGCAACACGCGGTTCCGGAACATTTCAAAGTAACGCTCGAATTTCCCCGCCGAACCGATTCCATCCGCGACGGCATCCGGTTTCGCATCCCAAAATGCCCGTGCCTCCAGAGGCATTCCTTCCCGACACGCTTGATACAATGCCGCCCGCCGCGTTGACGGCCGAGACCCTAGCAACTCCAGAAATTCCCCGTGCTCCAGCGCCAGATACGCCGCACGCCGCAGTTCGATGCAGGCGATTTGCGCCGCATTCATCTCCACCGCCGCCACCGAAACAGCGCCCGCCGCGAGCAGCGCGAAACTGTTATCCCCCGCCGAGCCGATACTCAGACAATGTCGGCCCGCCGGCTCCAGTCCCGCCTCCAGCAAGCGGGAATCCTCCCAACACTGCGCATAACGGATCGACGAAAAATCGGCGCGGTGCTGGATCTCGGAAATGCTCATCGGCAGTGGCATGCTGGCCCGCCCGAGGTTTTCTGAAAAGCCCATTTCCAACCCTTGCATGGCCTCGATTTCGGGTGAACCTCCCGGTGTGAAAGTGCTTTTGACTTCCTTGGTCCTCTTGTCGGCGATCAACGCGGCGATCGCTGATACCATCCGCGTGACCGTGGGAGACACCGGTTGCCCGGGCCGGCAAATCGGCGTCACCCGGAGTTGGGAGAAAATCCCCGGTGTCGTCTCCGTCACCGTGCTCCCCCGCGATCCCAAGGATCCGGCTGCGCAGCGGGTATTTGTGATCGTTTCAAAAGCCGCCCCGCCCACGGAGGACTCGCTGCGCGAAGCCCTCGGTCGCCGGGCAAAACACTATCCGATTTTGAAATATGTGGGGTCATAAGGAGTAGCGACATTCCTGTCGCTACTTCACAAAGCGCGAACCCGGGGTCAGCGCCGGGCGTTTCAGATCACCCTGCGGTTCCTTCCACATCGATCTCCGGCAGCACCCATATCAGTCTCCGCTCGCGACGGACCCGCCCCGCCGCCTTCCACATTCATCTCCGGCGCTTTCCACATCGCCCCCGGCTCCTTCGACATCAATCTCCGCTGCCTCCACATCGATCTCCGGTCGTGGACACATTGACCTCCGGCGCTGTCCACATCGATCTCCGGTTAGTAACCTGCTGGTTTACAGCGATAATTTCGAATCCTGCATGAAATTCGCCGTTTTCCCGGTCTTCCAATCCAAGACGTACCGTGCCACCTAAAATGACACATCCCCCCAAGCCACTTGGAGGGAAATCGAGGCCCGCATTCGACTGCTTGCCGAAGTCAACATGGGTTGCGAAGAGCTACAGCGGGGAGAAGGAACAATCATCACCCACGAAAACGAGTTTCTTGAACTGGCCAGAGGAAACCGATGAATCTCATCCTCCCCACTCGCATGCCCTGATGTTCCACCCGCGTCCATGAGAACCACCCGCCCACATCCGCGACTTGGAACCTCGCCGCAGATCGTCACCCTCGACGCGGGCGAATCAGAGGCCATCGCCATGTCGCTGGAATGGCCAGCCGATCTTCTGATCATGGTCGAATCCTCCGGCCGCGCCATGGCCCGCAATCTGAACATCCGAATCACCGGCACCCTGGGCGTGCTGGTCAAAGCGAAACGCGACGGTCAAATCGCATCGCTGGAATTCGAGATGGATCGCCTCGTCCAAGATGCCGGTTTCTTTGTCTCGGACCGTGTGCGAACCACGTTCCACGCTGAGGCGGGGGAGAGCCCATGAAAACAACCACCTCGACCCGCCCCAACACCTGATAGTCCGAGAACGAGGACCCGGTTCAAGGAAGATTTTGAAATGCCAAACCTCACCCGAAACAAGGAAATTGACTAGTTTTACGACTACTTTACGGTATCCATCATGATCGCGCGATCCTCACCCCCAAAGACTCTCTCCGTGAGCGAATTCAAGACCCATTGCACCGAAGCGCTGCGCGAGGTGGAAACCACTGGAATCCCTCTCCAAATCACCCGCCACGGCAGGCCGGTGGCGGTGGTTTGCAAGCCCGGTGACGATTCACTCACGCAACCCAAGGCGAAAACCTTGCGCAATTGGATGGGCTCGCTCGCCGGAAGCATCGAGTTCGCAGCCGACTACGATCCAGCGGAACCCGCATTCTCCCCTCAAGACTGGGAGGATCATCCGGCCAACCGCACGGACCCATGAATTACCTGCTTGATACCAACGCCTGGCTCCAGCTTGGTCAGGCACCCACCCAGATCCCGCTTCGGGTCCGTAAAATCCTCCTGGCAGAGAGTACCATCGCCCTCTCACCCATCAGTATCATCGAGGTCGCCCAAAAACAAACCAACGGCCGACTCACCCTCAGCGCTCCCCTCGAAGAATGGGTCTCCAAGGCACTCTTCGATGGCTTGAAACTCCTGCCCCTCACCCCGGAAATCGCCTGCGACGCCTACCGCATTCCTGATTTCCACGGCGATCCAGCAGATCGCATCATCGCCGCCACCGCCCGCGCCCATCAACTCACTCTGGTCACCTGTGACCGGAAGCTCATCGCCTCGCCTCATGTGAAAACGCTCTCCACCCGCTGAACGAAAATCATGTAAGAGCTCAAGAATCAACATTTGTGTGAAACGGAGAAACCTGACTCCCTTTAATCCCGGTCCTCGATCTCCTGGACAAGTACGCCGATATCCCGATGAGCATCGCCGACGCCTGTCTGGTCCGCCTCACGGAAGTCCTGCCCGATCCGCTCCTTCTCACCACCGACTCCGACTTCAAGATTTACCACCGCCTCGGAAGACGGGTCATCCCCACTCGCATGCCCTGATGAATGTGAATCCGATCACTCCGCCCCCATTCATTGCCTAACCCGCTTCCATGAAAACGCACCGCCAGTGCCTACTGTTAGGGACTGGCGATTAATCCGAGAGCAATGACCCCATTTATTTAATGGCCCCATTTATTTAGCTGATTATCGTCGAATCTTCCGGCTTTAGGCCGATGGTGATCGGGAAGCGCCCCTTGCGCCGGAATTCTTGCCATCCCACCTCCCCTCAACTATTTTTCCGCCATGAGTGCCAGAGACGCCATCATTGATGAAATCAAAACCGCACCCGAATCGCTGGTGCGGGAAGCCTATGATTTCATCCTGTTTCTCAAACAGCGGAGGGAAATCGAACCCGCGACCGGGGAACCGCGGACGGCCAGCGCCACACCCGATTTCCTGGCACGCCAGCAGGCATTGTTCGGAAACCGGGTGCTGCCCGACTCGCAGGCGATGCTGGATGAACTGCGAGCCGACCGATTCTAATGCGCTACTTCGACACCGGCGTCCTGCTGAAGCTCTATCTTCCGGAGCCTCGCGTTGCCGAGGCAGTGACCTATGTGAATGACAGCCCCGGCAAGCAGCCGGTCAACCACCTGCATGAACTCGAAATACGTTCCGCTCTGCGACAAAAAGCCGGCCGTGGCGAAGTGACACAAACCGAGTGCGACGCATTGATCGCCCAAGTGGAATCCGATCTCACCATCGGCGTGCATGAGCGGGTGACGGTTTCCTGGCCTGATGTCTTCGCTACTGCGGAAGCGCTTTCCGCTGTACACGGCGTCACAACGCTATGCCGCTCGTTGGACACGCTTCATGTGGCTTTGGCCTTGGAACTTGGCGCGACGGAATTTTGCACCTTCGACCTGCGGCAGTCACGCATGGCCGCCGCTGCAGGCTTGACGGTCATCTCCTAACCACTTCCATGAAATCCAACCGCCAATGTTTGTCCTTTGAGGCCGAACTCGCCTCATTCTGTCAAGATTTGCACACTGACCCCGTTTCCAGGGCTTCTCTGGGGCCAGTCCCGAATGGCGCTAACTTAAGGGTCGTTTGGGACCATTCCCGCCTATGGGCAGGGAACTTTCCAAAGGCAGGGACCTTTTTCCAAAAGGTCCGGCGAATGGATCGCGAATGCTTGGTCTCGGCGTTCTCATTCTCCCCGCATTCGCCGGACGCGTCGGAATGCCCCGGCCGCTTGCAGCGGCGCTACAAGATCGCGAAGCGCACCCCGCATGGCCCTTAGGCAAACGCGTCCCTGCCCAAAACGCACTTGGCGCGTTGAATGGTCGCTTTGAGATATCTCAAACGACCCTTAAGTTAGCGCCATTCGGCACTGACCCCAGAGAGACCCCAGA
>JBGSTM010000152.1:0-5075 GCA_041736495.1 Akkermansiaceae bacterium | reverse complement strand
CTCAAGATTTGCAGCCAGGTCCTTGCCGACCGCGTGCAGCATCTGGAATACCGCATTCCTCAAAACCGCGCCGATGTGGTCAGCCTGCTCCATCGCGAGGCAAAGGTGCTCTCGACGGATTACGAGGGCGATGATATCCTCGTCCGCGCCGTCGTTCCTGCCGCCATCGCAGGCCGCCTTGAATGTTTTGCCGCTGTTCCCGCTTAATTTCCACCCGACTCCATCCCATGCTCCGCTTCGTTTCACCCGTTCTCATCGCGCTCACCACGCTCGCCCCAGCCCAAGAACCGACCTCTCCCGCACTGCAATCCAGCCGTCCGGTGCTCCGTGCCCTTCCGCTCGGTGGCGATGACGATCTGAATTCCCAGCCCGCTCCTACCACCGATCCGGTGGCCCCCACCGCACCACCCGTCCTTGTCAGACCTGCGCCACCGGTCGCACAGGCGACTCCCATCGAGACCGTTTCCGCGCCCTCGCCGCTCGAGGGAAAACCCACCGGTGACGATGCCGTGCGGTTGCAAATTTTCCTCGATGAGGCGAAATTCGGACCCGGTGTGATCGACGGAAAACCCGGCCAATTCACCGAACTCGCCGTCCAATCGTGGAACGAAGTGAATGGCTATCCGATCAACGACTGGGTCGCCGTCAACACCGCCGCCCGCAAGGCCGTGCCGAATCCACTCGCCATCGCCATCGTTCCGGAATCGGCCCGCGCGTGGGTCGACGGAACCCTGCCGACGAAAAAATCCCTGCAAGCGAAGCGCAAACGCATGACCTACCGGAGCTATGCCGAGTTCATGTCCGAGCGCTACCACTGCGACCTCGAGTATCTAACCACTCTCAACGGCAGCTCAAAGCTCAACAAACTCAAGCCGCACGACACCATCATCGTCCCGAACGTGCAGCCCTTCACCATCGAGAGCCTCACCGGTGCCGGTTACAAAGCGGACGAAGCGATGAGCCAGCGGCACGCCGTGGTGGACACCAAGATCAACCAGGTCCGCATCTTCGAAGCCGCGCCGCAGGCTCTTGTCGTCGCCGAACCCGGCACCACGACCATTTCCACTGCGAACCGCCCTAACCGCGGACTCATCGCCTCGTTTCCGATCACTCCCGGTCAGCCCAAATTCATCAAATTCGGCACCTGGGAAGTGAGGAACTCCGTGGAACTTCCCCACTGGCGCTACGACCAGAGACTTCTTGATACCGGCAAACGCAGCGCCGACTCCGAAGCCCTCAACATCCCACCGGGCCCGAACAGCCCTGTCGGCGTCTTCTGGTGCGGTCTCAGCAAGCCCGGCATCGGTCTTCATGGCACCTCGGATCCGGAAACCATCGGCCGCGCGCGCAGTTCCGGCTGCATCCGTCTTGCCAACTGGGACGCCGTCCGCCTCCCGACCCTGATCCGCCCCGGCACCACCGTGGAAATCCGCTAGAAGCGGGGTTTCCGCTGGCCTTCCACCACAACGGGTAAATCCGGTTGCGGTCGCGCGCCTGACCACAATCATCCTTGACAAGCCAAGCGCCGATCTCCATCAAAAACGGATGATGACTCTCCAAAAACCGTCTAAAAACCCTTCATCAACCCATCTGACATCAGGCAGGAACGCGGGCGTCCGCATCCTCATGGGGTGCTCGATGGTTTTTCTGTTTGCCACGGGCCTCGAAGCCAAGCCCATTGTTTGGGAGTACCGGGTGATTGCCGTGAACACCACCCCGAGGGTTCTTGAGGCGACCCTCAACGCCAACGGTGCAGAAGGTTGGGAGCTTGTGGAAATCAACACCAAGGGCATCGCCATTTTCAAGCGTCAAAAGAGCAAATAAGGCCCGCTGCCGGTTGGCTAACGCTTCTTGGAAGCCGGTGGAGTTTTGGTCTTCGTCTGGCGGACGTTGCCGGTGGATTTGAGATGCAGCTGGAGAATCCGTTCCAGCTCGTCAATCGTTTCTGGCAGGTCGTGTGAACCATGCGGGCCCGGCACGATGAGTTCGGAATCGGCACTCGCCAGATGGGAGCTGCTATAAGGGACCACGCCATCCGAGCTGTTGGGAGTGTCACCTCGTCCGCGGTCGCCGATGATCGAATGATGGGGCACTTCGATAGGAATCTTTTCCAAGGCCTCGAAAAGCGGATTGCTGGGTGAGAGTCCGGCGATGCTCGTAATCGGGCGGTTCTTGATGAACGCCTCGGGCAAGTCTGTCAGCGCGTTCACGAAATTCCCCGGTAGACGGATGAAGCGGCTGAACGCGCCGGCAAACGACAAATCCGCCATTCCGCTGCCACGATGCGGCACGCAGATGAACACCACGCGCCCGATTTGCGGGTTAGACTCAAACAACAGCGAGCGCCTGACAATATGGTCGGTCGCCATCCGATCGTAAACTTGATCGGCATCCTCGGCGAGGATGGTATTCCAGAGCGTGCGGCCCGGGGAAATGACCTGCATCCGCGAGAGCAGCCCACCCATGCTGTGTCCGACGAAGACCATGTCCTTTTGGGGGCCGATGATGCGGCTGAGCGCCGCGAGTTCCTCGCGCAAGCGCATGGCGGAGTAACTGATCGGCCAGCCCGACGGGTAACGGAAAACCCAATACTGAAACCGCCCGCGCAGCTGCGGGTCGGCGTTGAGATCATTGATTACGTTCCGCCACATCCGCGGGTGGGAATTCAGCCCGTGCACGAGTACAACGGGGATCCGCTTTGAGTCGAATGGCTGAAGCATCGCCAGCGAAGCATCGCTCGCATCCGGGCGAAAAAGTCCGCTGAGAGCAAGTCGGGCCTCGCTGATGTCGCGGGTTCGATCCACCAGCGGAGCGGTGAAATCCGCCGCTAGAGGATACTCGGACCCCGCGAGACGCACGCGGCCCACTGCGGTGGGATCATAGGCCGTGAGTGTGGCCAGCCGCGGGACTCCCGGCTTTGCAGGTCCGGAAAATGCTAGCACCGCGGTCAACGGCTCGATGTAGCCGCGGGATGGGACGAAGCGGTCGATCCCGTTTTGATTCGATTGATACCACTTCGGTGACAGCGGCGCGCCGGCACCGGTTTCCTCAAACCAATTCGTCATCAACGTCCGCGGAACCTCACGGGCCGGCCGCACCGACTCCAGCCGCGCCGGAGCATATACACCCGGAGCGGCATCGCGCGCTGCTTCGACCCGGTAGCTGAGGCCCGCATAGGTGAAATTGCGTTCCCGCTTCCGGTTCCTCCCGACAAATTGCGGCGCAAGCTCTTCCGCGGACTGGGCGAGGATTCGCAACGCCTGCTGCTGGTCCGCCGGCAGGGATTCCACGTTTTTGACCACGCCATTGCTCGCGCTCAGTTCACCCCATGCGATCTCCGCCGCGCGCAGTCGGAAAACCGCCGCCGCTTCGGAATCGTCATCCAGCCGCCTCGCCTGCCGCAACAGCAGTTCCGCTTGCGGAAGTCCCGAAGATTGCAAGGCCACCTCGGCACCCGTTTCCGCGCGCGGCACGGTGACACAAGCCGGCAACAGGCCGACCAAAACGGCGCAGAAAACTCCTCGGGATACTCCGGTGATCATTGGCGACATTCCGGACAATCCCGCCCTGCTTGTCTAGAGCGGGTTTGTGAAAACATCCTTCCGCTTCGCCGGCACCTTCAATACTTCGGAATCCGGACCGCCTCACGAATGCGTCGGGCGAAATCCGGCAAGCCATCCGCCTTTCCGGCAGCTTCGTTGATATGTGAAAGCCGGCGCAGTTCTTCAAACGGCAGGTCGGAATCGATCATGCCCGCGCTGTAGAGGTATTGGTCGACGAATCCATTCAACAAGTGGTTGATGTTGAGCCGCCCCACCCGGCCGATCTTGTTTGCGTAGCGCACGATGTTGATGGTGCAGCTGTTGCTCAAAAGATGATAGAACTCGGGTGTGTCCGCGAGTTCGTTGACGCGGTTCAGATAGACCTTGAGAAACTCGCGGGCCGTGGCGGCCTGGATGCGGATCCGGTAAAGGAAGACATCCTCATCCCGGTGATTCGTCCGCACTCCGACGATGTCGCGCTCATCGCCCACCACGTAGATCAGCTCGAACTGCTTGAACAACGAGGCGATCGGATCAAATCCCTCGCCTTGCTCGGGACGGGTCTCGATCGAAATGCAGAGCGGCTCCGCGTTGTCGAAGTTGAAACTAACAAATGTATGGCCCACCGGTCCGACCGCCCAGTAAGAGACGTAGAAATCCAACGAAGTCAGGTGTGAGAGATCGAACTCCCGCTCCTCGTGCCGCACCGTGTAATCCTCCAGTGAGCGATACTCGAAGTTCCGGAATCCACTGATTTTCACCTTGTCACCATCGATGGTCGCCCTCGGCATGACCGCCACGTCGGAACGCCAGTTGCGATCATGTGACGGCCGGATCGTGCTCCACCAGGCAAGGAGGGCCACATAGGCCACCGCAAACATCCCGATCCGCCGCAGCCGGTAGGGCCGCCACAGCGCCCAGACTCCGAACATTGAAAAGGCCAGCGCCAATGCGACACGCAGACCTAACCAAGGCAGATTCGAATGGTAAATCGCCAGCGACGCCCACGCGACGAACAGAAATCTGATGAAGCCGGTCAAAAGCAACAGCAGACCTCTGAGGATTTTTCCAAACCAGCCGCGCGATGTCTTCGGTCTGGCAATTTCAGGGGAACTCATACTTGGAAAAGAAGATCGAACGATGGAATTTACCTCCATCAACCTAGCCACCGGCCTGATGATGCCAAGAGCAATCTCGGACCCTGCCGGCTCGTGGTCCGCTGCCGGATGAAACATTTCATTGGGGATTTTATGCTCGACGAAAACGGCCGGTGTTTTAACAAGGTTGTGGAATCAGAATCAGTCGAGTGCGCCCCGCTAACTCCATCTCCCACCCCGTGTCAAGATGCCTGCCCCTAACTCACTCCAGACCATCGCCATTGCCGCCCGAACCGTGGCTGGCATCAGCCTGCTCGCAGCACCCCTAACCGGGCTTGCGCAGGAAGCCGAAGGGGACGCCGCCACGATCGCCGCCTTGCGCGAGCAGGTGGCCGCGCTGACGCGCCGCCTTGATGAAGTCGAGCGCCGCCAGGCC
>JBGSTM010000139.1:0-12474 GCA_041736495.1 Akkermansiaceae bacterium | reverse complement strand
CGAGCACGGCCTGCAGTCGATCGCCCGGCGTCGGGTCGGGTCGCCCGGCGACAAAACCATTTCCGGCGGCGAGCGCAGCCGCTTGAACCTGGGAGTGGACCTCGGCAGCCGGGCGGAGGTGTTCCTGTTCGACGAGCCGATCTCCGGGCTCTCGTCCAAGGACTCCGAACATGTCGCCGAAACATTGCGCTCACTGGCGCGGGAAAAAATCGTCATCGCCTCGTTGCACCGGCCGGGAGCACCGGTGCTGCGGCTGTTCGACAAGGTTCTGTTACTTGATAGCGGCGGCCGCCTCGCCTACTTCGGTACGCCGGCGGAAATGGTAGGATACTTCCGGGACGCCTGCGAGGAGCTGGCGATTTCCCATCCGTCGGTCACCGCGAAATCACCGTTAGGAGCGGACTTCGTTTTCGACGTGCTGGAGACGCCGCTGAGCTCGATCGGCGGCGGCTCGAACACGGGGGCTGCCCGGCGCTTCCCCTCCTCATTCTGGCAGGAGCGGTTTGAAAGCGTGAACCTGATGCAGTCGCTGCAGCTCGGCAACGGCCCGGTCTCGAAACCCGGCGAGCAGCGGGACGGCGAACGGCTGCCGGTGCCTCCGAAACCTTCGCGCAGGTTCCAGGCCGTCGTCGCCGTTTTCGCCACGCATTTCCTCCGCTCCCTGCTTTCCAAGCTGAGAAACCGCGGGACGATTTACAGCACCTGCCTCGAAGCCCCGCTGCTGGCCGCGTTGATCGCGATCACCCTGCGGTCGTCGCCGGAGGGATCCTATCAGTTTTCCACCGCGCTCCACATCCCTGCCTATCTGTTTCTCAGCGCCACCGTGGCGATGTTCCTGGGCCTGACGAACTCCGCCACCGAAGTCCTCCGCGACCGCCCCATCCTGCGCCGCGAGCGGAACTGCCAGCCCGGCGCGGATTCCTACGTCGTGGCGAAGCTGTGCGCACTCGGACTCGTCGCCGGGGTCCAGTGTTTTGTCTATCTGGTGGTGGGGAACTACTTTTTGGAGATCGACGGCATGCTCCCCTATCACTGGCTGTGGATGACGCTGACCGCCTGGACCGGCACCGGGATGGCCCTGGTGGTTTCCTCGGTCGTGAAAACCGAGCGCGCCGCCCTCACCGCCGTGCCATTGCTGTTAGTCCCCCAGATGCTGCTGGCCGGAGCCCTCGTCCCCTATCGGGAAATGAACCACGGCTTGTTCAGCCATGCCGCGGACGCCCGCGACCGCGGCGGGATTCCGGTGCCGGCGGTGATCATGCCGCTGCGCTATGCCTACGAGGCGATGATCACCGACCAGGCCACGCGCAACCCCTTCGAAGTCGAACGGATGCGCCTCCAGCGGCGGATCGACCGCATGCGCTCCCAGACGTCTCCGATGACTCCCGATCAACTGGAGCGCTTCGAAGTCCTGAAAGAAGGCCTGCGCCGGCTGTTAGCCTCGGGAGCGGCCTCGCGGAGTGAAGCGGAAAACCAAGTCGACCGGATCCGCCGCATTGCCACGGGCGGCACCCGCATCGAGGTGGAGACGTTGAAGGTGTGGCCGGAAAATGATCCGAAAGCGCGCCCGGCCTCCGAGTTTTTTGTCAACGAGCGCATCGATCTGCTCGTCCGCGAGGCGGAGACTTTCCGCAACGACTACCGCGACACGGCCCGCCGGATCGTCTTCCACGCACTGAAAAAACCGATCCCCTTCATGAAGCCGGCCACTGGAGAATCGGTCCGGGAATACGTGCAGCCGGACGACGAGATCGAGACCCAGAAATATTGCGGAGCCATACTCGCCACGATCATCGTCGCCTGCGGCATCATTTCCACGCTCATCATTTCCCGGCAAAACCGGCAGACGCACTGAGCGATCTGAAAAGTTCAAATCTGAGGCTTCAGATCTTCCGGCGGCGCGGCGACCAGTGACAGCGCCTCCATCACGGCGACCACCGATGGCGGCGCGAGTGAATCCGGAACTACCGCACCCAGGACGAGGCAGCCGTAGGCGGTTTCCACCGGGATGACTTCGAGGGTGGCTCCGGCACCGATCTTCACATGGACATTCCCCGCCGAAGCACCCGGACGCCGCGAGGCGAGTGCCAGGCTGCGTGCCAGGAAATGCAGGCGACCGTGATTGCTCTCGTCGAAAATCACCGCTCCCTCACGGTCGAGAATGAAAATTCCCGTCGCCGCGAAATTGTGATGCATCCAGTCGCGAAACCGCTTGATCCGGTCCAAAAACGGCCCCCGTGCGATGAAAGAACCCTCCGGCTGGGGCGCCACCGTCTCGACCGGAGCCTCCACACTGGCCACCGGCTGAGATGGCGGTGGCGGTGGCGGCGCAGCTTCCACCCGCGGCGGATGGGTGCTCGCGAATCCCACGAAACCTTCGTCAAACCCCGCGTCCGCGACCGTCACGCTCGGCTCGCGGCCCGGCCTCATCAGCCGGTCGGCGAGGCGCCGGACCTCAATGGGATCCAGCCATGGATAAATCGGGTCCATCAGCCGTAGGCGGCCTGCTGGCCGTAGGTTGGTTCGAACTTCGCTTCGATTTCCGCCCGGAGTGAGTCGAATACCAGCTGGGCACCCGCGCCGTCCTCCAGCACTCCGATCGGCAGTCCGCGGGCGCTGGCCCGGATGAAGAGCCCGTCGCGCGGGATCTGCGTTTGAAAAACCATTTCCGCAGGCAGCAGCTGGCGCAGTGCCGCGGCGGCTTCCGTGCTTTCCGCCAGATCGTTCTGCACCATCGTGAGGCACACCCCGAGCACGTTCAGACGGGGATTCACCACCCGCAGGCGGTTCAGTCCTTCCAGCAGTTTCGGCACCGAGCGGATTCCGAGAGGTTCCGCTTGTTGAGGAATCATGATCGCATCACTCGATGCAATGACATCGCCCGTCACACCGAACAACCCGGCGGCCGTATCGATGAGACACAGGTCAAAACCTCTCGCCGCGATGCTGCGAAGGAACGCGCGCACCCGTGCCAAATGCGTGCCCATGCCGCCACCACCGGCCTCGTAGTCGCTGGCCTGGCCACTGGCGACGAGGGAAAAAGTCTCCAGCCGCGTCGGCACGATCAGGCGCTCCAGCGGAATTCCCGGATCCGCCAGATAATCGTAAAATCCCGGGAGCAGCCGTGACTGGCGCGTGAGGGAAAGTCCCACGGACCCTTGGGGATCCGCATCGACAAGCAGGGTTTTCACTCCCGCTCGCGCGAAGGAATGGGCGAGATTGATTGAGACGGTGGTTTTACCCACACCTCCTTTTTGGCTGGAAACGGCGATGCTGATCACACGGTACAAGGGAATTGCTGCGCAAGCGTAGCTTCGGCTTGCCACATCGGAAGTCTTTTCTTCAGGATGCGGGCGTTGAGGGACAATGTGGTCCTGTCCCACACCCGCTCATTTTTCCATGAAATCCGGATTTTCCTCAGGCCCCGCAGTGATCCGCATCATCCTCTGCGGTCTACTTTTCGGATCCGCCGCCTGCCGCAAAACTCAGAGCGTCGTCAAAGCCGAAGCGCCGCCGACCGTGGAACTCGCCACCGAGCTCCAGTCAAATGGACTCGGCTCCCTGCCTGGCGCGATTTACCGGAGCCAGGTCGGCTCGCCGGTTCACTGGCAGCCGTGGACACCGCAATCGATGGAACGCGCCAGACAGGCGAACCGACTCGTCTTCGCCGTGATCGCACTGCCCCAGCAACCCGGCTTCCAAAGCGTGCTCAAGGATTTGGCAAAGGATCCGGAACTCGTCGCCACGATCAACGACAATTACGTGCCGATCCTCATCGACGGGGACGCCGCGCGGGAAATTGGAATCCTGACCGCCGACTTGAGCGTGGAGATCAAGCGCAATCTCCAGCTCCCCATGTTCACCTGGATGACGCCCGAAGGAAATCCGGTCGCTTGGATTCCCGTTTCCACTTCCGGCCCCACCAGCGTGGCGGACCTTTTCAATCAATCCCACCAGATGGTTTCGCGGATGTGGCAGGATGACTTTGAATATCTGGTAAAAAACAGCGCGCTCGACAATGACGGCCGCCGAAACCGCATCGGCGTGCGCAAAAACACCAGCGTGATGAGCAAGCAGCCCGCAGAAGACGTTCTGCGCGGCCTCCGCCAGCTTACCTCATTCTATGATGTCTATACCCGCAGTTTCGACGAAGCCGGCGGACTGTTCCCTGCCGGAGCCATCGACCTGTTGTCCACCGCCGCCGTTCACCCCGGCGTGCCCGCGGAGATTCGGACCCGCTGCCTGGAAACAGTGAGGGAACTACTCACCGATCTGCTGCCGAGCGCCATGTTCGATCCTCTCGAAGGCGGGCTCTTCACCTCCCGCCGCGGGAATTCCTGGGCGCTTCCGGCCTTCCATCGCGACTGTGTCTCACAAGCGCGCGCCGCCGTCGCACTCATGAACGCTTATCGCGCCACCGGGGATCAACGCACCCTCGAAAAGGCGCTGGGCCTGATCTCCTTCGCGGAGAAATCCTACGCCACTTCCGAGGGACTGTTCTCCGCTGGATTGGCCGAGGAAACCGCCCCCTCCGCCTGGCTCTGGAGCGTCGAGCAAATTGAAAGGGAACTTTCGACGGAGGACGCCGCATGGTGGATCAAGGCCACCGGCATGCAGGGACTGGGCAATCTCCCGTCGGAAGTCGACCCGCGCCGGGAGTTTTTCCGCTCGAACAGCCTCGGCATCGGCAAATCGGTCGAACAGATCGCCACCGAACTGGGCGAACCGATGGAGACCTTTGGTCTGCGCTTCGAAGGCGTGCGCAAGACCCTGCTCAAAGCCCGCAACACCCGGCTGGGACCCATTCTCCGCGATGAGAGCCCACACGCCGGAGCCACTTTCCGCATGGTCTCCGCCTACGCCGCCGCATTCAGCGCCAGCGGCGATGAGCGATACCGCGAAAAGGCCGCCGCGCTCTTGGGGAAAGCACGCGAAAACTTCACCGACGGTCCCAGGCTGCGCCTGTTTTCCAAGGAGTCCCCACCTTCCATCGGTGCGGGACGGGCATTCCTTTACGGCCTGGCGCTCCAAGCCGCCCTCGACGTCTCCGCCATCACTTCGGATAAAAAATGGCTCGATTGGTCGGAAGACCTCGCCACCACCGCCGCCGAGCTTTTCACCTCCAGTGAATTCCTCAAGGAATGCCCGGATGACGCGAAAATCATCGACCTGCCCATCACCGATCTCGCCATGCTGTTCGACGACTCCACCGCAGGCCTGATTTCCTTCGCCGAATGCCGGCTCTCCGTCGCGGAGCGCCCGCTGGTCCCGACATTCAGTGATCTGGCCACCCCGCTGCCGGTTTTCGCGGTGGAGCGCCCCATCATCCACACCGATTTGTTGCAAGCCACCCTTGCCCGTGAAAATAAAGTGGTGCTCGTCACCGGAGGGGATCTTCCTCCCGCACTGAAACTCGCCACCGAGCGGCTGCCCATGCGGATGATCCAGCGCCGCGCCGCAAAACCGAAGGACGAGGTCCCGCCCGGAACCATCAAAATCCTGTTCGCCACTGGCGAACCCAAAATGGTCTCCACACCGGAATCCTTGGCAGAAGCGCTCTTGCCCTCACCCCGGAATTGGTGAATCGTTTCTCCCAATCCTCCACGCAACCAAGATTTTTCATGAAAAGAAAACCCGCTTTCGCGCTACTCTGCCTGCTCGTCACCGCCCTGCCCTCCACCGCCGACACCTTCCAACTCAAAGACGGAACCACCGTCGAGGGCACCATCGTCAGCGATACCGGCGACACCTACGTGCTCGACGTCCAGGTCACCAAAACCATCCGCGACGAGCGCAGAATCCTCAAGGCGGATGTCGTCAAGGTCACGCGCGAGGAACCCGATGCCAAGGCGTTCGAAGGGATTTCCAAGCTGGTTCCCTCCCCCGACCTCCTCTCGGCGGACGAATATGCGGTCAATATCGCCGCCATCGAGAAATTCATCAAGGCCTACCCTACCAGCAGCCATCTGAAAGACGCCCGCAAGATGCTCGACACTCTCAAGGCCGAGGCCAACAAGGTGGCCGGCGGCGGGATGAAGATCGACGGGAAAATCGTTTCCGCCGCCGAGTATCAGGCAAACGCCTTCGACCTCGATGCCCGCGTTCAGGAATCCAGAATCCGCGACCTGGTGAACGACAACCAGTTGCTTCCCGCCCTCCGGATGTTCGTCGATTTCGATCGGGATTACCGCAACACCCTCGCTTATGGCTCCCTGATCACCCTGATGAGACAAGTAATCCAACATCAGGTCGAACAGGCCAAGCAAAGCCTGCTCACCTTGGAAACCCGCAGCAAGGAGCGCGCAGTGGGACTGCAACGCATGGCATTCGAAGACCGCAAAAAGATCGAGGAAGCGATCAAGAGCGAGGCCGCCGAGATCGAAGCCCGCTACAAGGCCGAAAAAGATGCCAAACAAAACTGGCCCACCACCACTCCTTATCACAAGGCCTCGCTGGAGGACACCGTGAAGTTCGGCCAGGCGGAACTCGTCCGGCTCAGCGCGGTGAAAACCATCCTCGGCCTCGACAGCGGAAAAGCCTATCGCGAAGTTTACAACCTGCTGCAGAGCGGTGCGAACGCCGCCACCGTCACCGCGGCCATCGCCAGCGCGAAAGCCGCAGGCGTGCCGCCACGCTACCTCGAACCGCTTGAGGCGAGGGCGAAGGCGGCATCCAACTAGTCCTTCCCTTCCATGTCCTCACCCCGCACCGCCAGCCGCAGCCGCCAGACCGCGGAGACCTCCATCGAACTGTCGATCAACATCGACGGCTCCGGAGACTCCACCATCGATACCGGCATCCCGTTCTTCGACCACATGCTCACGCTGTTTTCAAAACACGGGCTGTTTGATCTCAACGTGAAAACCGTGGGCGATGTCGAGGTGGACTATCATCACACCATCGAGGACACCGGCATCGTCATCGGCGACTGCCTGCGCGAGGCGCTCGGCACCAAGGAAGGCATCCGCCGCTACGGCTGCTGTTACCTGCCGATGGACGAGACGCTGGCCCGCGTCGTCGTGGATCTCAGCAACCGCCCGCATCTGGAATTCCGCGCGCCCGCGGGAACTCCATCAGCTCCTAACATGCCATTCACCCTCGTCGAGGAGTTCTGCCGCGCCATTGCCTCCAATCTTCGGGCCAACATCCACGTCGAGCTGCTCTACGGTCGCGATGGCCACCACATCGCCGAAGCAATCTTCAAGGGGCTCGCCCGCGCCCTCCGCGACGCCTGCGAGCGCGATTCCCGTGTCAAAGGCATTCCCAGCACCAAGGACGCGCTGTGAGAACCGGAATCATCGACTACGGCGGCGGCAATCTGCGCAGCGTCGCCAACGCCCTGAGGGCTCTCGGCCAGGACCCCGTCATCATCGCCAGCCCGGAGGAAATCGGCGGGAGCACCCATCTGTTACTGCCGGGCCAGGGCGAGTTCGGCGACACCATGCAGCGCCTTGAGAAACGCGGCCTCGCCTCGTTACTCAAAAACTGGATTGCGGAGGACCGCCCGTATTTCGGCATCTGTGTCGGCTATCAGATTCTTTTCGACAGCAGTGAGGAGTCCCCGGAAACCCCCGGTCTCGGCATCCTGCCCGGCACCGTGCGCCGATTCCATGACGAGCCCGGCATCAAGATCCCGCACATGGGCTGGAACTCCGCCACCGCGACCCGCGGCGACACCCGCGTCTGGCAGGGCCTCGGCGCGGATCCCTATTTCTACTACATCCACTCGTATTTCCCGGCCCCGCTGGATTCCTCCGCCGTCGTCGCGGAAACCACCCACGGCACCCAGAAATTCGCTGGGGCCGTCGAGCGCGGCAACCTCTTCGCCTGCCAGTTCCACCCGGAAAAAAGCCAGGAAGCGGGCCTCCGCCTGATCCGCAATTTCCTCGGAATCTCCGACCGGTGATCCGCAGGCAGCATCGGCTAGATCGCCTTCAACCGGCGCCTAACCGCTTCGAGAGCCGCCTGGCTCACCGCGAGCTTGAAGTCCTTGCGGCTGCGCGGGTGATAGATGCGGAACGCCTCGGTAACTCCCCCCTTGAGGGCAACTGAAAGCCACGCCCTGCCTACGGGTTTTTCCACGGTCCCGCCTCCCGGCCCTGCGATGCCGGTGACAGAAACCGCAATGCAGGCGCCGCTGGCCCGCAGCGCGCCCTCGGCCATCGCCCGGGCCACCGTCTCACTCACCGCTCCGTGCGTTTCGATGTCCTGCGGAGCCACTCCTAACATCCCCGTCTTCGCCTCGTTGGCGTAGGTGATGAAGCCGTGGGTGAACACCTCGCTCGCGCCCGGCACGTTGGTGATCCGGTTGGAAATGAGCCCGCCCGTGCAACTCTCCGCCGTCGCGAATTTCATCCCGCGCTCCTTGAGCAGGCGGACCACGGTTTTTTCCATGGAAGTTCCGTCATCACTGATTAGAAACGGGCCGAATCGTTCCAGAGTGATCTTAAGACCTTCTTCGATGGCCGTCGCATCTCCGATCATGCGCAAATCGACTTCGCCGATGTGGGCGCAATAACCGTATTCCAATCCCGGCACGGCTGCCAGACGCGCGTCGATGCCGTCGTGGAAATCGCTCTCGCCGATGCCCGTGAATTTCAGCACCCGGGCGTCAAGGATGTTCTCGATCCCGGCGAGAGCCTTCAACCGCGGCACCACCTCGGTGTGATACATCGGATAGAGCTCACGCGGCGGACCTGGCAACAGGAAGACCGCGCAGTTCGCCTGACCGTTGAGCCGGGGCGGCACGTAGATTCCCGGTGCCGTGCCATTCGGATTCGGCAGGATGTCCGCACCCACCGGACAGAGCGCCTGCTTGCGGTTCGCATCCACCATGGTGCGGCCGCGCAGGGCGAAAAATCCTTCGAGCGAGCGCAGCGCCGCCTCGTCGGTGATCAGTTCCAGCCCCAATACCTCCGCCGTGATTTCACGCGTTAGATCATCGCTGGTCGGCCCAAGCCCGCCGGTCACGATCACGGCGTCCGCGCGGCCGATGGCCTCTTCCAGCGACTCGCGGATCGCATCACCGTCGGGCACCGTCGTCTGGCGGAAGATCCGCAGGCCGAGCTTGAACAACTCGCGGCCGAACCAGGCTCCATGCGTGTTCAGGGTGTTTCCTAGCAGGAGCTCGGTACCGGTGTTGATGATTTCAATTCTCACGCGCGGATTTTGCGGCATCCCGGCACAGACTCAAGGGCCGATATTCACCGGACGATGCGGCTCGCCGCCAGCCACAGCACGGCGGGCACCAGCAGACTCAGGCCAAACGTCCAGCCCGGAGCCTCATGGCCCGCATGGCCGATCGCCGCGAAGAGAAAACCCATCGGCACGCTGCCACACGCAAGCGACGCGACAAACCGCCGGAACGGCATCCGCACCAGGCCTGCCGTACAAGAAATGACTTCTGGTAGAACCGGCAGCGCCCTCGACAACGCAACGACCCAGCCTCCACCGGCGGCAAAAAGCAGTTTTCCCTTTTCGTAGTCCCGATCTCCCAGCCATCGCCGGGCGAACTTCTCGCCGAACAACCGGCCCACTCCGTAGCCGAACAATCCGGCGATCATCAAACCCGCCGCCGCGATGAGGCCGCCTGGCAACACTCCATAAATAAACCCAAGCGCGGAAATCACGACGGTGCTTGGCACTGGCAGAAACAGATCTCCGGAAAGCAAGGCGATGCCCGCCGCCCACGCCCAGGGTCCGGCGCTTTCGAGCCATTTCACGCTGCCCGCCAACGTGAACCGCTCGTCCCACTCACCACCCCAGATCAGCCAGGTGCCGAGAACCAATGCCGCCAATCCCAGGAACCAAAGTGCCAGCCGCATGAGGATCAGGCATAGCCGAGCCAAGGTCCGAGCCACTTCTCGGCCTCCTGCAAAGTCATTCCCTTGCGCTTGGCGTAGTCTTCGATTTGATCCTTCTGCAACTCGGAAAGCGCGAAGTAATGGCTCTCGGGATGCGAGAAATACAACCCGCAGACCGCCGCTCCCGGGTGCATCGCACAGCTTTCCGTTAGTGTGACACCGGTGGCATCCGGTGCTCCCAACAGATCAAACAACAACGGTTTCTCCGTGTGATCCGGCTGCGCGGGATATCCCGGTGCCGGACGGATTCCCTGATAGTTTTCATGAATTAACTGGTCGTGAGTGAGCTCGTCCTCGGTTTCATATCCCCACTCGACGCGGGCCTGGTGATGGAGAAACTCCGCAAACGCTTCGGCGAACCGGTCGGCGATGGCCTTGACCATGATCGAGCCATAAGGATCGATCTGCTTGTCCAGCTCCTCGGCGAATTCATGCGCGCCGTGGATCCCGACAACAAAGCCGCCGATGTAGTCAATGGAGGTTGGCGCCACCCAGTCTGCTAGAGCGACGTTCGGTTTTCCGGAATCCTTCTTAAGCTGCTGGCGGAGGCTGTGGAAACGCGTGCGCTCGGTCGTCCGGGTCTCGTCGGTCCAGACGATGATGTCGTCACCCTTGGCGTTCGCGGGGAAAAATCCGTAAATCCCCTCCGCATGACAACGATCTTCGGAAATGATCCGGTCCACCCAGCCCATGGCATCCTGATAGAGCTTCCCTGCTTCCACCGCACCTTCCGCGTTTTTGGTTTTGAGAATCTTGTTTTCCCGATCCCACACGCCGCGCAGTTCCCAGGCGTGGAAAAACGGCGTCCAGTCGATGAACTTGACGAGATCGCGCAGCGACGGGCGTTTGATCGTCCGGGTACCGGTGAATGACGGTACGGGCGGGGTGTAGTTGGACCAGTCGAACTTCGGCCCGGCGGCACGCGCCTCGGCGAGGGTGAGGGTTTCTTTTATCGGCCCGCCGAGGAAGTTGTCGCGAAGCTTCTGTTGTTTTTCCCGGTTCTCCCGGGCAAAGTCTTCGCGTTGGTCTTTGGAAATCAACGACGTGGTGACCGGCACCGAGCGCGACGCGTCGAGCACATGCACTACCGGACCGGAATAGTGCTGCGCGATCTTGATCGCCGTGTGCGCGGCGGAAGTGGTCGCACCGCCGATGAGCAGCGGCACTGTGAAACCGAGCCGCTCCATTTCCTTCGCGACATGCACCATTTCATCGAGCGACGGCGTGATCAGACCGGATAGACCGATGACGTCGGCCTCAAGCTCCTTGGCCTTGGCGAGAATCTTGTCGCACGAGACCATTACGCCCATGTCCGTGACTTCGAAGCCGTTGCAGGAAAGCACCACTCCCACGATGTTTTTGCCAATGTCGTGCACGTCGCCCTTGACCGTGGCGATGAGGAAGCGTCCGGCCGAGCGGCCGCGCTCGGCGAGCTTGAGCGCGGCCTCATCGGTAAGTTCCGGATTCTCCAATTTGATCGCGGCGATGTCACCTGCGAGAAATTCCGCCTTGTCCGCTTCCATGAACGGAAACAACCACGCAACCGCCTTCTTCATCACCCGCGCGGATTTCACTACTTGCGGCAGGAACATTTTCCCGGCTCCGAACAAGTCGCCGACCACGCCCATGCCATCCATCAATGGACCTTCGATCACTTTGAGCGGACGCACATACTTCAACCGCGCCTCCTCGGTGTCCTCGTCGATGTACTTGTCGATGCCGCGGAGCAACGCGTGTTCGAGACGTTTCTCCACCGGATCGTTGCGCCATGACAGGTCTTCTTCGATCTTCTTACCGCCGACGTTCTTATAACTCTCCGCAAGTTCCAACAACCGCTCGGTCGAATCCGGGCGGCGGTTCAGCAGCACGTCCTCGACGCATTCCAACAGGTCTTTCGGAATCTCGTCGTAAACTTCGAGCATCCCGGCATTGACGATGCCCATGTCCATGCCCGCCAGTCCGGCGTGATAGAGGAACGCGGAGTGCATCGCCTCGCGGACTTTGTTGTTGCCGCGGAAGGAGAAGGAGATGTTGGAAACGCCGCCGGAGACTTTCGCGCCGGGAAGGTTCTCCTTGATCCAGCGCGTCGCGTTGATGAAGTCGATCGCATAGTTGTTATGCTCCTCGATGCCGGTGGCGACCGTCAGGATGTTGGGATCGAAAATGATATCATCCTGATTGAAGCCGACCTCATCGACAAGAATCCGATAGGCTCGCTCACAGATGCGGATCTTTTCCTCGTAAGACGCCGCCTGGCCGTTTTCATCAAAGGCCATGACGACCACTGCCGCGCCGTAACGCATGATGTGGCGGGCCTGCTTAATGAAATTCTCCTCGCCCTCTTTGAGCGAGATCGAGTTCACGATTCCCTTCCCTTGCAGGTATTTCAGGCCTTCCTCGAGGATCTCCCACTTTGAGGAATCCACCATGATCGGCACCTTCGCGACGTCGGGTTCGCCCTGGAGCAGTTGGAGAAAGCGGCTCATCATCGCCTTGCCGTCGATCAGTCCATCGTCGAAACAGATATCGATGACGTTCGCGCCGTTGCCCACCTGCTGGCGCGCCACCTCGACGGCGGCTTCCAGATCACCGGCTCTCACCAGCTTCGCGA
>JBGSTM010000079.1:0-18810 GCA_041736495.1 Akkermansiaceae bacterium | reverse complement strand
GAAGATCATGCGCGGGGAGTTGCCGGCCTCAAGGGCGGTCCGTGGCACGTCGCCGGTCTCTGCCACCCGATAGCTGATGAACGAGTGTCTGAGTCCATTCTGACGCCATCCACCGGGAATCCGCGCTTTCACGGCGACATCACCCATCGCTCCGGATGAGTCGGAAATCGGGACGATGGGACCGGTCGCCTCGCGCCATGGTGCCAGCCATGCTTTCAGGTTGTCAGTGAGCGGAACGAGACGCCGTGCCGCCGTTTTGGCCTTCTTGCCTGCAATCTCGATGTGGCCGCGATCCCATTTGATGTCCTCCCATTCCAGACGGTGGATTTCGGCCGAGCGGATGCCGGCAAAGGCACCGATGGCCAAGAGTGGCAGGATGCGGGCGTGGGCGGTGAGAAGCAGGCGGCCCATCTCTTCCGGCGTGAAGATCTGGATTTCGGTCTCATGCTCCTTGAACGTCTCGCTTTGCTCGGCGGCGGTTTTCCGGTCGGGATGCAGATACCCCTGACGCTTGGCGAAACTGAACATGGTGACGATGTTGCGGCGGATGCCGTTCCTGCTCACCGGTCCGAGTGTCTTGAGTCCGTTCAGGTAGCCGTTGATATTGGCGACCGTGACATCGGCGATTTCTCCGCTGACTTTCGCGGTGAAGCCTTTGAGATGGAGCTTGGCGTTGCGGACGTAGGCATCACTCACACCCTTGCAGCGGAGTGATTCAACGAACTCGTCGGCAACCTGGGCCACCGTGCGGGACGGGAAGATGTCGGTGCGGTTGGCGGCATAGAACCGGACGGCATCGGCCAAGGGAATGGGGCCTGCGGTCTTGCGTGCGCTGGCCCATTCCTCGACGGCGGCGACCAGTTCCACGCCATACTTTCGCACCACGCCCTCGCAGTGGCGAAGGATCTCAATGTCGCGGCGTGTCACCTCGTCGCCGAGTGACCAGCCGTTGGTGAGTCTCACGCTGATTTGCTGGGCGACCATCTTCGCCTCGTCCATGCAGGCGAAGCATCGCGTGCGGCGACGGCCGCCTTCCTTCCAGCAGACGGTGTTTTGCGGGTAGCCGTTTTTCCGGATGATTGGGTAGATACGGACCGTGGCGGCACCCCTGCCGATGATCACGGTCCCCTTGGTTTTGCGACGTTTCTTCGGTTCCATCAAGGATGGCTCCGAAGTCAATGATTTGTGTGATTCTTTGTTGGAAATCGCATCTCTGGCTGCTGTGAGCAGGTCCAAAAGTGCTGAAACGGAGTCACTTGCAGGATTACTCCTGACATCTCCGCCATTTCATCCCAGAAGATCGGAACCCCGCAGAGGAAATGATTTTTCCCGAAATAGCCCGATTTTTCCCGAAATAGCCCGTTTTTCAGGGACTTAGGCACTGTCAGAGGCCGATTTTTGGGAAATGGCCTTTCTGATAAATTTGGGGGTGTGAAGTGCCGCATCCGCAGGGAAATGATATTTTCGGAGGAGGTTTGGGGTGGGTTTGCAGCGTCCGTGCAAGAGGAGTTCCGAGGCGATGCAAGGGAAATGCCGGGGGTGTGCTAGAGTCGACGCATGAGCGATCCTGCATCCCCTGGTCAACCTGCCGTCTCCAGGACAAATGACGAGCTTCTGGAAATCCCGAACAATGACCAGGAACTGCGGAGATGGGGGAGCGTGAAGCAGGCGTGCGAGATCCTGGATGACTGCGACCGGGGGGTGATCTATGACCTTCTCGCCGTGAAGGCCGTTCGTGGCTACAAGCCCCGCCCGAATTCGAGCAACTCCCATTTCAAGGTGGATCTGCTGAGCGTGTGGGAGCATAAGCAGCGCCAGCTCGGCGTTTGAGTAACGACAGAATTGTCAAAGATCGGACTCATTCTGAACTTCCCGCAGTATCCGGAGCGTTGATGGCGAAGTTTCTGCGAGGTCCCTCAAAGCCAAACAGTCCAAAATGATTTCATTGAGTTCATGATAAATTTTTTCGGAGGCGGATGAAACCAGCGATGCACTCTTTCGTAAAAGCCGACTCCGGTCTTCGCCTGGATCGACGGGGTAATCTTCGTCAGTGAGATCGCAAAGGACGTCGAGGTTTGCAAAAAATGAGACGATTTCATCCCTGGATTTGGACACCCGCGCGGCGTAGGCACTGCTGCTTTCGCCAACAATGCGACGAAGGCGTTTGGTGTGGTCGGATCTTCCCTCCCGCGAAGCCGTCTCCCAAGCATTCCGAAAAACCGGATTGGAGAATAACTCGTCCATTTCAGCGAGCGCCAGCTTATCAAGAGCATGTTTCGAAGGTTCGCCGGTAAGCAGCCATTTGGCATCAACGCTAAGGAATTTCGCAATTCTGGTGATGGCTTCCGCCTTGGGAGTAGTCCCCCCCAGCCATCTGCTGACTGTTGAGAGTGCAACGCCTGTGCTTGCCGCCAGCGCCCCTTTTGATTTGCCGGATTTGGCTATCGCCTCGGAGAGGCGAGTTGAGAAATTTTGCATGGTTGCCAAATTGTGCTTGCTGATTTGGCGCTGCATGCTAAATCCTTGGCGCAACGCGTCACGAACCAAAGCACGTCATGCCACAAACGACAACTGTAAAACGATCTCCCGAGATCCAAGCCGCACGGAACACGCTCAGAGGTAGAGGTTGGACGATCGCATCCGTTGCAGGCCACCTTGGGATCACACGGGAACACTTAAGTCTTGTTTTGAACGGACGCCGGCAATCCCGCCGCATCCTCAAGGCCATTCAGGAACTTCCCGAAGCACCAACCCCCGCCTGAGCCGATGAAACCGAATCAAGGGGCACAAAATGCATTGATTACCGTCGAGCCGGATGGGCTTGTCGGAATTGATTCGATGGATCCGCGGTTTGACCGAGCGCGGGAGATTCTCGCCGGAATCAAGACGACGATCCGGCTGAATCTCGCCGGGCAAGTGATCCTCGGCCAAGAATTGGAGGCGCTCCAAATCCAGTTGGGATTCAAAGGTTCGGGCCGTCGAAAAGAAAAGCGCCAAGATGGCGGCTTTAATTTTCCCGACCGGACATGGCCGCAATGGCTGAAAGCGGAACTCGGAATCGGAGAAAGTTCGGCCCGGCGTTTAATCAACAGTTCCAAGATCGTCCGGGCCAAGAATGAGATCGAAGGCGGACAGCCTGAAGCCGTGCGACTGCTCGCTGCCGCGCCATCTACTTTGAGCGATGAGGACCGGAAGAAGCTTGGCAAAATCGTAAACGAACAGCTGAAGGAAGATAGCCAAAAGGAGCTTCTCCAACAGCTCGGGATCGTCAACGGGACGCACCGGATCAGTGATGAGGATCGGGCGAAATCCACGAAGAAGAAATCGACTCCAGACGACGAACTGCTAGTGGCGTCCAACCATTTCCGGCACATCTGCAATGAGGCCATCAAGTTTGAACGGTTGGTTACGAGTTCACTGCATGGAAGATTTTTCAGCGGGTTCCTTCGATTGCTGCCACTTGCGCATGAGGACCCGAAAAAGATCGTCGGACTTCTGGATCTTCGCGCCCGCCTGGAAGAGGCGATGGGCGGCGATCTGGAAAAGCTGCTAGCTGCGGTGAACCGGATGATAGATGCGAAAATGACCGGCGACACGGCAACGAAAGCAGCGGAAGCGAAGGCCGCCAAAGCGTCAGGGCGCAAAGCCCGGCAGAACTCCCACTCCCTAACCAAATGAAAGCACCGCTCATCAAATCACTTGGATTGAAGATTCAGGGAGTATCTCCGCTTGCCAGAATCGCGGCCCACATCGTCCTCGGTCTGGAACTCGCCGCGATCAAGAGAGCCGGAAACTATGAGGGAGGCGGAGGCTGGCAAGCAGACCGGGAAGCTACCCTCGAAGGTAACCGTCCGACATGGACAGACCTTGTTCAGGAGCTTGCGGGCACCACGGAAATTTCAGCGACTCACTACTTTCAATGTGGGATGGTGGTGAAACTCAGGCTCAAGGAATCTCCACAACCTGAAGCTCGCGAGGTGCTCGCCCTGATGGAGATCAGGCCATCCGAACTTACGGAAGCTCAGCGGGAGACACTGGTTCGTGGAATCTTAGAGCACGGACTATCAGATGGGGATTGCAAAACCTACCTTCGCAAAGAGTTCAAGGCACGATTCATCAAACCGAAACCAGCCGCAATCTGCAATTCCGATACGGGTGAACTCGCTGAGAATCCAGACCCAGGCCCGCTGCTATCCGTGATGGCGGAAGAGATGCGACACCGCGAAAAAGAAGCCTTGGGCCGCCTGGCTCTCAGGGCATTCGCCATGATGAGGTCCCGCAACAAAATCTAGCATCATGGAATCACGCAAAGAAGCCTACCAGAATCTTCATTTGGTAGATGATCAGGAAGCATTCGCCCGCTTGTCGGCGCGGATACAGCAAGAGGTGATCAGCCGTCTGGATTGGGTGATGCGGATCAAATCCGCACCGCACGGGAAGAAGGGTCCCGTGATCTCCGCCGCCGCCGAGGCTTTGAACGTGTCGGTGCCGACCGTTAGCCGTTTTGTCAGCCGCTTCGCGGCCGGGGGCTGGATGGCTCTGGTAGATCAGCGAGGGAACAACAACCCGTCGCAACCCGAGGCATTCAAGAACTTCGTCCGGTCCCTGCATTTGCAGTGCCAGCGGGCGACGAGCGGCCGGGAGGTTCATCGGATGCTGGTCGAACGGTGGCGTTTGTGGAAGCGGACGGGTGCGAGCGTGCATGCCATTCCCGGCTATGAGACACCGCCCCCGGCCGGTCCGAAGGGATATCCTCATGGCTTCAGCGAAGATTCCGTGCTGCGGCTGAGGCCGGATGATTACTGTCTGACCGTGGCCCGCCAAGGAACGAAACGGGCGGCGGGGTATCTTCCATCGGTTCTCAAAACTCGGGTTGGCACGCGCTTCGGGCAAGTCGTGTTTTTCGATGACCAGGACTACGACGTGAAGATCGTCGCCCGAGGATCATCACAACAGGCTGTCAGACCGCAGGGATTCAACTGTCTCGATTATCTGTCTGGATGCTTCATGCATCACGCGATCCGGCTCCGCTGGTTTGATAAGGAGCACGATCAGTTCCGGACTCTTACGAGCGCGGATTTCACCTGGTTCGTGATTTCCTATCTTCAAAAGCACGGCTACCGCCGCGATGAACACGGCACGACATTTGTTTTCGAGCACGGCACGGCGACAGGATACAATAATCAAAAGCTTTCGACGTTCGGAGGCTTTAGCAGCTTCGATGAAGCGTTGGCCGGAGTATCTGGCGGGAAGATCCGGGTGGAACGCTCCGGCCGCTTCAATTCTCCGGCGTTTGCCGGGCTTCTTTTCCGGCCGCAATCATCTGGAAACCCGAATCACAAGGCCCCCCTTGAATCGATGTTCAACCTGGTGCGAAACCGGATGGCTTCCTTTCAAGGTGCCACGGGCCGCAACCGCGATGAAAAACCGGCTGAGCAATACGGGCTGGATCTTTACGCCGCGCAAATGCTCAAGCTTGAGGAAAGGCTCGACGAATATCACCGCGATCTGATCCGGTTTCCCCTCCTTACCGCTGAGCAGTTCGGCGACGTGGCTCGGGTGGTTTACGAGTCGATCAATTGCCGCACTGATCACGATCTGCAAGGGTGGGAAGATCTGGGATTCATAGCGCCTCAAATGCGCTTCACGCCGGATGATAGATCTCCCTGGCTGTCGCAGCATGAAATTTCGAAACTGCCGGACTATTCGCAGACGATGCTGCTAGCTCACGCGGAGGTTCCCGGCCATGCCCGCCCGTGGAAGCTCTCGCCCGCCGACGTGGCGCGGCAATACAAGAAGGAGTTGTCCAAGCTGCCGGATCACACGATCCCCTTGCTTATCCCAAGGGAGTGGGCGCGGCCGGTGACGGTGCGGGACAACCGGGAAATCTGGATCAAGGATCAACTGCTAGGCGCGGAAGCTTTCAAATATGTCGCTCGTATCGACAGGGGCGACATCGCGCAAGTCATCCAACCTGGCACAAAGCTTTTGGCGTATCTCAATCCATTCGCTCCGGAGCGGCTGGTGATCTGCAAGGAAAATGGAGCTTACGTAGGCACGCTGGATGAGATGACCCGCGCCGGATTCATGGATACGGAGGCGATTCTTGAGCAGGTGAAAGGAGTGTCCGCGCTGAAGGCTGATCTGGATACCGGCGTCCGCCCTCACTTGGCCGGAATCATGGCAGACCGGGCGGCGATGAAGCGCAACAACGAACGCCTCGCCGATGGCAAGCCGACAACGAAGGAAGAAATCGCCGCGGCCCGTGCCGCATCCGCCCGCGATGGCGTCCGGACCCGCAAGATCAATGAGATCGCGGCCGCGATGGGATCGGACGCGCTCAGCCCTTCCAACCTGCTTCCCGATGAGGATGCAGACGACATGCAGGACGATTGCACGCCCGTTTCCCGCCCCTTCTCAGCCGCTCAATTCCTCAACCCAACCGAAGACGACAATGATTGATTCACCCGACACGCCCGCAGTTACCGACGAAATCGAGGAATTCGACGAGTTTGAAAGCAACCTTGAACGGCAGGGCGACAACGCCCGCGCTTCGTGGCGGTTTTCCGGCGACCACATCCAGCAAGCACTGGCTCATTGCTCATCGGAGCGCAAGGAAGCGCTGCTGTGGGCATTCAACTGGTGCATCAGCCGTGGGATCTGGTTCGGGAACTTCGCCAACCAGGTGGGCTACGCGACCAACACTTTATACAAAATCTTCACGGGGAAGCACATCGATCCCAAGACCGGCGAGCAATACGACGTGCCGGAGAAGCTTCACCTGGCAGTCCTGGCATTCCGGAAATTGGAAATCAAACGGGCCAAGCTGGGAGACACGGAATTCGTTGTCACACCCGCCGTCCGCCGGATCTGGCAAGGGTGCGATCTGGCCCGCGAGTCCCGGACGCCAGTGTTCATCTATGGCGCATCGCACATCGGCAAAACGTGGGCGCTTCGCCAATACACCATCGACAACAACCACGGGCGGACGGTGCTCGTCCGGGTTCCATCCAAGGCCGGGCTTGCCGGGCTGGTGAAGGCGCTGGCGGAAGCGCTGGGAGTTTCCGCCAAATCGAACACCCCGGCGATGATCGAGCGGATCAAGCGGGCGCTCGCCCCGAATCACCTGGTGATTTTCGACGAGGTTCATCAGCTGCAATACACCTACCGCAAGGAAAGCTTCTTCGCGTGCATCGAAGTGATCCGGGAAATTTATGATCACGTCGAGTGCGGCATCGTCCTTTGCACCACGAATGTTTTCCGGACCCGTTTCGAGTCCGCACAGAAGGAAGAGCTGGAGCAGCTTTTCAAGCGCGGCGTCCACAAGGTCCAGCTCGGCGACATCGTGCGGACGGAAGATCTGAAGCCGATCCTGGCCAAGGTGAATCTGGAATGGCCCGGCCGTCGGTTCACCGTGGAAGTCGCGGGCGTGAAGGATCAGCCGCATGAAGTGCTGCGGAAGCTGGCGCGGGAAGGCGGGCTGAAAGCCATCACCGAGCGCATCCGCTACGGGCGACTCATGGCCGGACGGGCAAATGAGCCGCTGTCCTGGTCTCACTTCATCCACGCTCACCTGATCATTGAAACGGAAGCGCAGCAACCCGCCGACGACTGGCAATAATACTTTCCCTAACCAAAAACGAAAGCTGATGAACACACCACAAGAACCATTCCGCCCGGTTTCCAAAGAGATCGAACACCTGCAAGCCTGCGCATTCCGTGCAAGCGGCCTCATTCACCTGCTAGCAGTTGCGGCAGCGAATACCGACGAAGGATATATCACCCAGCCCTCTGAGGAGGCTGCTGAAGGAATCTTCTTTCTGGCCATGCACACCAGCAGCGACCTGAAGGCCGCAGTTGATGCCGTATCCGCCGCACCTCTTGGGACTCTCGAAACCCAATCCCTTGCCGACCAATGAAACCGAATCGAGCAAGGTCACAGTCCGGGGAAATTCAGAATTTTCCGACTTTCCGGATTTGCCGCCTAGGAGGCGATTCTAGGCGGGGGTGCCGCGAAGTCGCCCTATCGTGGGCAAAATCGATTCAGCGAGTTTTGCAACGGGGTTCCGGCGTTTTGCAACGGGGTTTTGTGGCGGCCGACCGGATGGAGGTGCTGACATGATGCCGGAAATGCAAAATCTTGGGTTGCGGTGGCGGCAGATGCGATTCAACCCGCTCCGGTCACTCACTCCGGAGAGACTCGCCGCCGCGCTGGACTCTCACGCGGCCGGAAGGCTGAGAGATGCGGCTTTGATTTTCGAATCCGTCGAGCAACGCGAGGCCATCGTGCGGAGCGTGATGAGCAAACGCAAGGCGGCCGTCGCCAGGCGAGACTGGCAGGTGATCACGCCGGATCCAGAACACCCTAACGCCGCGGCTCATAAGGAAACTCTTGAATACTTCTATCACCATCTGACGGTCACCGACGCGACGGATCTGAACGTCCGCACAGGAATGAGCGGACTGATCAAGCAGATGATGGATGCGGTCATCCAACGATATGCCGCGCATGAGATCCTTTGGAGGCAGGAGGCGGGAGGCTTGACCGCGCAATTGCGGCGGGTGCCTATCTATTTTTTTGAGAACCGGACCGGGCGCTTGCGATTCACCGGCCCGTCCAACCGGGCGGACGGCATGCCGCTGGAAGAGAACGGCTGGATGATCACGGTGGCAAGCGGGCTGGGCGAGGCCCTGTCGATCTGCTGGATGTTCAAGCGCCTCGGGATTCAAGATCTGATGGCATACTCGTAAAAATTCGCAGTGCCCGGCGTGCTTGGCCGGACGTCCGCCAAGCAAGACAGCGAAGAGGGAAACGCCATGCGCGACGCTGTCTTGTCCTACGCATCTGAATGGGTGGGCCTGGTTTATGGAGACGACGGAGCAATCAAGGATCCCATCTCCGTAATTCAAACACCGGGCGGCGAGAATCTGCCGCCGCTGACGATTGCGGAGTATTTCGACCGGATGATTGCCGCGCTCGTCAGAGGTGGCGACTTGGGAACGATCTCCCGTGAGAGTTCCACCGGCAGCAATTCCCAAAGAAACGAGACGGACACCTTGCTGGAAGACGATTGCGCGATGGTTTCAGAGACGCTGCAAACGCAGCTGGATCGACTTGTCATCCGCATGGTTCACGGGGATGAAATCCCGGCGGCCTACGTCGTGGTAAAGCCGCCGCCAACCACCGATCTGAAGCGCGATCTAGCAATCGACGAAGGGCTCTCAAAGCTTGGCGTGAAACAAGACCCGGCGGATCTATCGGAAAGATACGGGCGGACACTTGCGGGCAAATCGAAAGTGAGCCCGCGGAAAACCCCCACCGCCAACTCACGGAACCGGAAGCGCTAAGTTCAGAATTCCAATCAACCCCAATGAAAACGATGACCATGAAAACCACCACGTCCCCACAATCCCCCGAAACCCGCGCCCCGGAACTAATTCCTCAGCGCCCAAAAGTCTATTGGGTGCTGAAACGATGGGGAGGCACCTCGGAAGCGGAAGCCGCCCGCTTCGGTCTCACAGCCTACAAGAATCCTTTCGAGCATGAAGGACTGACTAAGGTTTCATATAGCAGACCGCAGGATCTGATGAAGTATCTCCGAGGAGTCGGGTGGAAAACCGCGGCTTTCACCAATTCCAGGGAGAAATTTGCCAGAGTCGAAGTCACTCGCGCCGGTTTCAACGTCGTCTATTTCGAGAGCTACGCCGCCGCCGTGGAAGCACACAAGGGCGTGCCATCGGAAGCGGGTCTTGCCGCCTGTCCATTCTGCCACCTCGCAGACCAGCTCGAAATCATCGGCTGGCCCGAAGAAGGGGCGGGCGGCACTGATCACATGGGCGAGGGCGAGGGCGTGAGGTGCAATCGGTGCGAATGCATGGCCCCGCTGTCTGCATGGACGCATCTTTCTTCAGTCGGCGCACAGACCAAGTCCCCCGCTTAACATTCTCCCAAAAACTAACACAACAGGACCATGAACCAAAACAGCAATGTCATCGAACTCCCTCAACCTAGCACCGAAGCGAAGTCGGGGATTGAAAACGAAAAGGAAGCCCCACCGTCGCACCTGCCGGACTGCCCCTTTTGTCACCAGGACGATGAACTCGAAATCCTCGATTGGACAACCGAGCGCCGGGACGGCAGCGAATTCATCGGCGAGGCCGTGAGGTGCAATCGTTGCGATGCATTCGCACCGTTGGCCAAGTGGCTGGATCTTTTCAGCTTCCTTACCCCAGTGGATAAAACCCCATCCCAGAATCTCTCCCAGAAATAGAAACCAAAACTTGATCCATCGCGCCCGCAGCAACCCGGCAACCGCTCGGGAGTCGGACGTAAGCACTAGGCCAAAGGTTCATCGTTTTCAGTTTGGCTTGGCATAGGGCACGGCCCGCCGAGTTGCTGCGGAATCGATGGATCAAGAAAACCACCAACTAACAAAATCATTCTCATGAAAAACAACAAGAAATCAGCAGCGGACCAAGTGCCGCAACCGTCATCCGTCGCACTCTCCATCGAAGGTGTAAATCAGGAAATCAATGCCTACCGGGGCGTGCCATCGCACGAGCTATCCAGCAAGGGCTTTCACGTCGAATCCGCCCGGAGAAATTCCGCGTGCGATCTGAGAGAGGCCAAGGTGAAGCTCGAACTCGCAAAGTTGCGCGGCGGCCGCCCGGCCGCCCCCTCCAATGAACTGGAGTCCGATCTGGCCGGGGAACTTGAGGAAATTGCCGCACTGCGGAAACTCGGGACGATCTTTGAATCCATCGCCAGCGCCGCCGATGAATTGAGAGCGGTCGCATGCCAGGCAAGACCGTTTTCCGAGCGACTCGCCGAAATGACCGGACGATCCGAGGCGATGAAATCCAGACTTGCGGACTTCCGGGCAAGGGATGTCCGGCAAGAGATGGAGGGCTACGAGTCGAAATTGAATGAACTGAATTGGACTCGGGATTTGCTTGAGAATGGCAAATGGAGATCTCGCGGAGGCGATGCGGCCATGCAGGTGTTTGAGCAAGAAATCTCCGATCTGCAAGCAAATGACAGATACACAGGAGAGCTAACAAAAGAGGGGGCGTTGAGTCACGCAGCCAACCTTGAAAAATGGCTCAAGGAAATGGATGAGCGGTGTGAGGGGCAACTTACGCCAGATGAGATGAGCGGATTGCCGGGATTGGTCTTGGATATCGAAAAGCTCGATGCGGCCATCCTGGAAGAAACCCGCTATTCCCATTTCGCCATCACCACCGCCCGTTTTCAGGAAGAGAGATTCGGCCAGTTGCTGGAAGCCGCCCGGATCTCAGCCGAGAGCGTGGTTGAATCCTACCAGATCACCCGTGAGACGACCGCGCTTCAGATGGCCTAACCGCCCGCACTGAAGACATTTCCGGTCCGTGCCCAAAGGGTGGCATCACCATCCTTTGGGCATCACCGGAAAATCAACTACCAAACAATCGAAACCATGGCTGACGGAAAAAACATTGAAATCAAGATCGCGGCGACCGGCGGCGACCAGGCGGCAAGTGAAATCAAGAAGGTGGGGGACGCCTCGCAAGAAACGGGCAAACAAGTGGCGGCCATGGAGGATCAGACCGCGCCTTCCAAGACTGTGGATAAAGCGGCCCGGCTCAAGGAAGTCGCGGCCGCTACGGGTGCAATCGGCATCGCGGCCGGTCTCGCCAAGCGAACCCTCAGCAATGTCTGGGAGGAACTCGACAAGATCGATACCGTCGAACTGAAGAAACTGGATTCCGCATGGGCGGACCAGATCGAGAACGCGAAGAAATTCCGCGACGCCCTGGAAGATCCCATCGGCGCGCTCGCCGCACTTGCCAACGGCGGAACCACCGTCAAGGAAGCTTTCTCGGACTTGGACGAGCAGATGAAGCTCAACGCGGAGAGTCAGTCAGCTGCGGTGGATCGACTCCTGGCAAAGTCAGACACCCAAGTGAAGGAAATCAAACGGCTGGCGGAAGAAATCAAGTTCGCCAACGATCTGTTAAAAGCGCAGACCAGCCTCGACCGTTCCATCCGGGAAGGAGAGAACGCAGCGGCGATCCGCAACGGTGCTGACAAGGATGATGTTGCTGCCGCCGAGGCAAAGAAGCGTGCCGAGGAAGACATTGCGCTGATCGAGGCGGAACAAAACGCAGCGCGGGGTGGTCTTCAGGAGAAATATGATATGGCCCTGGAGTCTCAAAGGAAGGCGGATCAAGCGAGAGCCGCCGCCGATAGAATCAATAAGGCCGCCGCCAACGCGGATTCGACGGAAGCCGCTTACAAAAACCGGAGGCCGGACGCGACTCCGGATGAAGTCTGGGCAATGAGAAATGCCGCGCTCAGCGCGAAAAGCGATTTCGATTACACCAAGCGGACCTATCAACCCCAAGCTCAAGCGGCAGACGCCTTGCAGAAAAAGGCGGAGGATGATTTCCAGGCATTTGAAAATCAGAGAAAGGGAATCAGCCAAGTGGATGCCATGGCCGAAAAGCGCAAGGCGCTGATTCGCTCCGGGCGGGACAACACGGTTCGCGAAGCTGGCGCGTCCAAGGTGACCAGGTTCAGAGAAGAAGAAGAGCGGGCGGCCGGAAAGGCCGGTCGCGATGCGGAGCGGTTGCTGCCATCCGGCGTCAGTGCTGAACTCAGGGATGCCGTGCAAGGCATTTCCAAGCGCTTGCAGGATGGTGACCAGGGCGGAGAATTGAACCAATTGGCAGGGGTGATGAAAGAACTGGCCAGTTCACTGTCCGCCAAGGATGCTCAGAGAGCCCAAGAGATCGCGACACTGAAGCGGGAAATAGAGGTCATCACCCAACGGCAAAGAAACCAACGTTGAACTTATGAACCAGAAAGACAAAAAGCAGTTGATTTCATTGGTCACAGGGCTTGCCCAAATGCAGATGAACGCCTTGGAGGTGATGGAGGATAGCTTCCGGGTGGTGAACGCCCGAATCAGCAACCAAGCCACGATGCTCGGGCTCGTGGTCGAACTCATGCGGGGGCGATTTGCAGGGGATGACCAGGATCTGGTGAAGATTCTGGAACTCATCGATGCCGACGCCAGCATAGCGAAGGAGTTGGAACGGCAGGCAGACCGCTATCAGTTCCAGCGTGACCAAGGATCTGCTGCGCTTGAAGGTATGAAAGCGATTCTCGCTGCAATGCCTGACGAGTGATACGGCAAGCCTCCTAGCCACAGAATCCGATCCCTCCAATTCAAAGAATCAAAGCCATGAAATCAATCGTCCACGCCGCGTCATTTCTCCTGCTGTCACTCGCTTCCTGCAATCGCCATTCCGGCCCGGTCCGTGCCGAGGCGTTGGAGAGGATTTCCGAGCTGTCAGCAGCGTCCGAGAGTTTCAGCCTCAGGGTTGAGACCGGCTGGCAAGAACCCGATCCCGTGAAAACCGCCGAGTATCAGGACACGCTTGCTCGCCTGGAGAGGGCGCGGGCGGATGCGAGGACATCCGGCGCGAAGCCCAAGGACATCAAAGAGGCGGAAGCGGCGGGCGCGGCGGAAGCAGCGAGAAGTCACGATTACCTGACGAAGGATTCGGAATCTCCCAGAGATCAGAAGGAGCGGCGGGCGCGGGAGATGGAGGACGCCAAGGCGGCGATTCAACTGGAGGCTCTGAAAATCGAAACTGCAAGGACCATCCGCGCCGGTGAGAACGCGGAGAAGATCCGGGCATGGGAACGGGCACGCTGAAAAACCCCCGAACAATGGCCGTCCGGATCTGGTAAGCTCCCGGCCATGGCCAGCAAAAGACCCAAACTCAAGCGCGAAATCATGGAGATCTTCTGGAAGACAGAAGTGATCCATGAGCCGGACGGCGCGGTCACACTAAAGGCCATTCTACCGCTTTTCCACATGAGCCGTAGGCAGGCCGCCAAGGCGCTAGGATGCTCAGAAAGCACCATCACCGACCTTTACCGCCTTGGCCTTCTCAAGGGCTTCAAGCCTGGTGCCAGGACAATTGAGAGGGTGGACGGCAAAGGTTCCAATGCAGCACTGAGGCTATTTTGCGATAGCGTGCTGGAATACAAGAAGCGGCAGGAAAAGGCTTCCATTGACTGGCAGGAAAGCCGCTGAGCCAGGGACCGGGAAGCGGCCTTGCACGACCGCTGAAAGCCCTATGCAGGGCAGTTGCACGGCGGGAATCGGCGCGGTAAAATTGGCGATTTTCAGCCTGATTTTCCGCTGAATTGGGGTGAAATGAGCAGGAAATCGGCGGATTTCAGGCCGTTAATTTATCATTTCCCTGCGGACATTTATCATTTCCGGCGCGGATTACAGAGATCGCCAGCGTTCGGCGGTTTTCAAACCTGCATCTGCAGCAGTCACCGTCCGGTTGATTGGGATTATCCGCTTGGTGTTAGCCCGATACCTGAAAGGATCGCGGGAAGTGGAAACAATCAACCGATGATGCCCGTGATCTCCTTCTTTCCCGCCCGTTGCGGTCTAGCGGTGCTTTCCGGGGCGACGTTCGCGATGGCCTATCCGCCCGTCGGTTGGGGATGGTTGGTGATTCCCGGGCTTGTGGGTTTGCTGCTGGCCCTGCGCGGTCAACACGGAACTCGCGCCCGGACGATCGGGTTTCTACACGGGATGACAGCCTATGGGCTGGGAGTGTCCTGGCTGTTCAACATTTTCGGAACCATGGTCGTCGTCTTGTGGTGCGTGCTCGCGGCATTTACGGCGTTGTTTGCTGAAATGCAAAGTCGCGCCAGCCTGCGCGGCGTGACCGGCTGGCAGCTCGCGATTTTCACCGCACTGAACTGGTGCGCATGGGAGTTCATCCGCTCGGAGTTGTTTCCGCTCAAATTCCCGTGGATGACGGCTGGCCTCGCGATGGGTCCTAACGCACTTCTTCCGTGGGTCGGCGTGTATGGCGTCAGTGCGGTTGTCGTTTTGTCCGCCGTGCTCATGACAACGCGCATGTGGAGGATCGCTGTAGTTCCAATCGCGGTTCTGTTCCTCAGTAACGGCCTCTTATCCCGCAGTCCGGCACCTCGGGCGGATGATCCCATGGCGGTGAGTGTCGGCGGTATCCAACTGGAGGGTGTGTCGTTCGACGCGTACCTCGCCGCCACACGCCAATTTCCCTCCACCGTCCGGCATGTCGTCTGGCCCGAATATGCGGTGCCCTTCGACTTGCGGGCGAACCAACGCGATTGGGAAACCGTGCTGGCCCTCTGTCGGGATCGCGACATCACGCTCACGCTCGGCACCCAGTCCCGCCCTGATGGAGGAAATACCTGGCGCAACATCGCTCTCACGCTTGATCCCACCGGGGTACTCGGGGAGCATACGAAGGTGCATCCCGTGCATTTTTTCGATGATGGCACACCCGGAACCACCGCCTTGCCCGTCCTAACGACCCATGGCAAAATCGGCACACCGATTTGTTTCGACTGCGATTATGAAGGCGTCGTCCGCCGGATGACGGCCGCGGGGGCCGAGATGTTCGTGGTCCCGACGATGGATGCGGAGTCATGGAGCGCCCGGCAGCATGACCAACATGCGGAATTATTCCGGATCCGCGCCTGTGAGAACGGACGTTGGATGTTTGTGGTGGCCACGTCGGGTGTTTCCCAGGTGATCGATCCAAACGGGCATGTCCATGTCCGTCTGGCAGCGCTCCAGCAGGGAAACATTTCCGGAATCATGAAGCGAGACACCAAGCTGACATTTTACACGCGTTTCGACTGGCTTACGCCTTGGTTGGTTCTGGCAATCACCTGCGGATGCTGGCTGTTCCTGCTTCTCTCCTCTGGCAGAAAAAGCGGCTTCAAGCAGGCATGAAAATCGCTTTGCAGAAGAAGCCCGCTTGTGCCTGTCTGAAAATTATATCATTCCCCACCTACGCAAAAACCATGAAATCCCTCCTCCTGATCCCCCTGGCAATCGGTTCCCTGATTTTCACCTCATGCGCCACACAGTCGGCGGCTTGTGCCAAATGCATGAAAGCCTCGTGCTGCGAAAACTGCGCGAAACCCGGCGGATGCAAGACCGATTGCAAGTGCTGCAATCCTTCCTGAGCCCGACCAGCAGGCGCCGTGCGGAATAAATTCCGCGCTCTGGTTAGATCAATGCCTGAAATGCCGGTGGCCGGTGAACACCATCGCCATGCCCGCGGCGTCCGCGGCGGCGATGACTTCGGCGTCGCGCATCGAGCCGCCCGGCTGGATGCAGGCCGTCGCGCCTGCGTCGATCGCGGACTGCAGGCCGTCAGCAAAAGGAAACATCGCGTCGGAGGCGACGATGCTCCCTTTGAGATCAAGCCCCGCTTCGTTGGCTTTCCAAATCGCGATCCGCGAGGAGTCCACGCGGCTCATCTGGCCGGCACCGATGCCGAGCGTGCGGTCGGCGCTGGAGTAAACGATGGCGTTGGATTTCACGTGTTTCACGATCCGCCAGCCGAAGCGCATGGCGCGCATTTCCTCTTCGCTCGGCGGGCGCTTGGTGACCACCTTGGACTCGAGATTTTCCAGGCCGAGCGCCGTGTGGTCGCGGTCCATCACCATGATGCCGCCGGGACAGGAACGGATGACAGCGGACTTCTTCTCCAACAGATAGGCGTCGTTCATTTTCATGAGACGCAGGTTTTTCTTCTTCTGGAGCAGGGCGCGCGCGTCGCTTTCGAACTCCGGGGCGATGATCACGTCGGTGAAAATTTCAGAAATCACCCGCGCGAGCTCCAAGGTCAGCGGACGGTTGCAGACGATGACGCCGCCGAATGGAGCCTGGCGGTCGGTTTCGAAGGCTTTTTGCCACGCCACCCGCAGGTCCTCGTCGTCCTGGCCGACGCCGCACGGGTTGGTGTGCTTGAGGATCGCCACCGTGGGGCGGACGAAGTCGAGAATCAGGTCCGAGGCGGCCTCGATGTCGAGGATGTTGGTATAGCTCAGTTCCTTGCCCTGCACCTGGGTGAAAAACTCGCGGAAATTTCCGTAAAGCGCGCACTTCTGGTGCGGATTGTCGCCATAGCGCAGTTCCTGTTCGAGCGGCAGGCTGAGGGTGAAATTCGCACAAGTGCCTGTGCGGCATTGCCCGAGGTAGTCGGTGATGGCGGCGTCGTATTCCGAGGTCCGCATGAAGACTTTCACGGCGAGTTGCTCGCGCAGGCCCTTGGTGGTGTTGCCCATGTTTTCCTTCATTTCCTCGATCACCCGCGAGTAGTCGGCGGGATCCACGATGACGGTCACGCTGGCGTGGTTTTTGGCCGCGCTGCGCAGCATCGACGGGCCGCCGATGTCGATTTTTTCGATTGCTTCCTCCAAGGTCCCCTCAGGCTTCGCGACGGTTTCCTCGAACGGATAAAGGTTCACGACCACCAGATCGATGGTCGGAATGTCGTTCGCCTTGGCCTGCGCGATGTGCTGCGGGTCGTCGCGACGCTGGAGCAGCCCGCCGTGGACTTTCGGGTGCAGCGTCTTCAGGCGGCCGTCGAAAAGCTCCGGTGCACCAGTGAAATCCGACACATCGATGACCGGCAGCCCAGCCTCACGCAGCGCGGCGGAAGTGCCGCCGGTGGAGAGCAGTTCCACTCCCATGGTGTGGAGTTCCCTGGCGAATTCCGCCAGGCCGGTTTTATCGGAAACAGAGAGAAGGGCGCGGGTGATAGGCATAAAAATGGTCTTTCGCAGTGGTGAGAGGTGAAAAGCCCGGTGCGGGACAGCGCCAACCCCGTAAACAACCCGCCGCCCCCGGGCAAGCGGAATAGAATTCCCGGAATTCCACCTGTCCGCTCGCTCCGGGATTTAAATCCGTGCCATCATCCTTCCCGGTGGTCTAGGCTCCGCGCATGCCGTTCAGCAACTTCGGACTCGAGCCCGGGATCCTCCGCGCGATTCAAAAAGCAGGCTACACCCGCCCGACCCCGGTGCAAGCCGCCGCCATTCCCAAGGTGATGCTGGGCGTCGACGTCATCGCGATCGCCCAGACCGGCACCGGCAAGACGGCGGCATTCGTGCTGCCCATGCTCCACCGACTCTCCCACTCGAACCGCGCGGGCCAGCCGCGTGGGCTCAAATCGCTCATCCTCGCCCCCACCCGCGAGCTCGCCGTGCAGATCATGGAAAACATCCGGAACTACGGCCAAAGCCTGCCCATCCGCGTGGCCGCGATTTTCGGCGGCGTCGAGGAGGAGGCGCAGATCAAGTCGCTGCGCAAGGGCGTCGATATCGTCGTCGCCACTCCGGGCCGCCTGCTCGACCTCGTCGGCCGCCAGAAGCTCGACTTCGGGCTGTTGGAAATGCTCGTGCTCGACGAGGCGGACCGCATGTTGCACATGGGATTTCTGCCGGACATCGAGAAAATCGTCGCCCTGCTGCCGCGCCGCCGCCAGACCCTGATGTTTTCCGCCACGCTCTCCAAACAGGTCGAATCCTTGGCCCACCGCTTCCTCTATCAGCCGAAAACGATCCAGGTCGGAGAACGCTCGAACCCGGCGGACACCGTGGACCAGTGCGTTTACGAAGTGCCCGCGCATTTGAAGAGCCCGCTTCTGTTGGAACTCCTCCGCCAGCCGCGGTTCGCCCGCGTGCTCGTCTTCGTCCGCATGAAGGACGGCGCCAACCTGCTCACCAATTTCCTCAAACTCGCCGGCGTGAAAGTCGCCCGCCTTCACTCCAGCCGCTCGCAGGAACAACGGCTCCAGGCGCTCCAGGACTTCAAGGACGGAAAAGTCCAGGTCCTCGTCGCCACCGACATCGTCGCCCGCGGCATCGACATCGACGGAGTGACCCACGTGGTGAACTACGATTTCCCGGTCAACCCCGAGGACTACGTGCACCGCATCGGCCGCACCGGC
>JBGSTM010000060.1:0-7937 GCA_041736495.1 Akkermansiaceae bacterium | reverse complement strand
GACGATTCCGCACATGTGGATTGGTGATTAGGGATTGGAGATTGGAGATTGGAGATCTTGCTGGACGATTTCTCCCGGACGGGTGGTGGTGTTTGGCCAGAGTTTGCGGCCCGGATAAATGGAAGTGTTGATCCCGGTGTGGACGCCGTCGCCGATGATGGCGCCGAACTTGCGGCGGCCGGTGTCGATGAGCTCGCCGCTGACCATGGAGTGATGGTTTTTGCCGTCGTGGCGGAGATTGGAGGTGGTGGTGCCGGCACCGAGGTTGACGCGTTCACCTAACACAGAATCGCCGATGTAGGAGAGGTGGCCGACGTTGGTGTTTGATAGAATCAGGCAGTTCTTGATTTCGACGGACTGGCCGATGTGGCAATGGTCGCCGATGCTGGTGTTGCCACGGATGTAGCAGTTAGGGCCGATCTTGCAATTCGCTCCGATGACCACGTTTCCTTCGATGAAGACGCCGGGGAGGATGCGGGTGCCGGGGCCGATGTGGACGATTCCCTCAATCACGGCGAGCGGGTGAACTTCGCCTAGGATGACGTTTTCGGTGAGGGAGGAAACGTAGAGTTCGTTCGCGCGGAGGAGGTCCCAGGGGTAGCGGATGGAAGAACAGGCGGGAATGCCGGTATCACAGGGGTGATGTGAGAGCGAGATGTTTCCAATGGGAAAATCTGCGATTTCCCGGGTGGGCGATAGCGTGCAGGGGTAGGTCGGTTCGGCGGACATGTTCAGCCGATTTCCTCGTGGATGGCGGTGGAGAATTTGGTGACCCAGGAGGTGACTTCGTCCTGCTCGCGGTGTTCGACGAGAACGCGGATTTTGTTCTCGGTGCCGGAATAGCGGATCAGGTGGCGGCCGCTGTCGCCGAATTCGGCGGTTGCTTCCTTCATGAGTTTCTGGAGCTTCGGCAAGGTCTCTAACGGCGGCTTGGAAGGCACGGGCATGTTGGCGAGTTGCGTGGGATACTCGTGCATGATGGAGGCAAGTTCGGCAAGGGTGGCCTTGCGCTCGATCATCATGCGCAGGACTTGGAGAGCGCTGAGAATGCCGTCACCGGTAGTGACGTGGTCGCCGAAAATGAGATGGCCGGAATTTTCGCCACCGAAGGAGTAGCCGTTTTTGCGCATGCACTCGATGACGCTGCGGTCGCCGACGGCGGTGGTTTCGACTTTGATGCCGTGGTTTTTCATCGCTTCGATCAGGCCGAGATTGCTCATGACCGTGGCGACGAGGGTGTCGTGCCGGAGTTTGCCCTGCTCTTTGAGGCCGATGGCGCAAAGGCCGAGGATGCGGTCACCGCTGACGACCTGGCCGGTGGCGTCGGTGAAGATGACGCGGTCGGCGTCGCCGTCGAAGGAGATGCCGAGGTCGGCTCTGTGTTTTTTGACGAGTCCGCCGGCGGCCTCGGGGTGGAGCGCGCCGCAGCCATCGTTGATGTTGAGGCCGTCGGGGTCGTTGCAGACGGTGATGACTTCGGCACCGAGTTCCTTGAAAATGAGCGGGCCAATGAAGTAGGCGGCACCGTTTCCGCAATCGACGACGATTTTCAGCCCGTGGAGGGAAATGTTATCGGCGGTATGTTTGGCAAACTCGATGTAGCGGCCGCGGGCATCGTCGATGCGATGGGCCTTGCCGATCTGCGCGGGCGGCAGCGGGGCGGTTTCGGGTTCGTCGCCCATGATGTGGCGCTCGATGAGGGCTTCGAGATCGTCGGAGAGCTTGTAACCGTCCGGGCCGAAGATTTTCATGCCGTTGTCCTCATACGGATTGTGGGACGCGGTGATCATGATGCCGGCGACGGCTCCCATCGATTTCGTCAAATGGGCGACGGCGGGCGTGGGCATCGGGCCGACGAGATAGACGTCCATTCCCATGGAAACGAGGCCGCTGGTGATGGCGGATTCGAGCATGTAGCCGGAAATCCGGGTGTCCTTGCCGATGAGCACGCGGTTGCGGCGGGCGCCGGACGAGCGGAGGACGTTTGCTACGGCCTTGCCCATGCGGAGAGCGACTTCGGCTGTGATCGGGAATTCGTTGACCCGGCCACGGATGCCGTCGGTTCCAAAAAGTTTCATGGTAGATTTCAAAGCTTCGGTGGGCGAGTTGTTCAAAGAAAACTAAACCAATCAAGACTAAACCCAGTGGCTCAAACCCCACCGAGCAGGGCGCGGTGGATGCGGCCGGGCGATTTGGTGAGGAACTGGCGGGACAGGATCTCGAACTGCTCGGAAAGGTCGGTGAGGTGGATTTCCAAAGTGCCGGCGCGGTCGGAGGGTTCGAGCAGGCCCAAGCGGGTGAGTTCCTTTTTTAAATGCTCGGCGCAAGTGGTCGCCGAGTCCACAAGGCGGACATCCTGCGGCAGGATTTCCTTGAGGACGGGTATGAGCAGCGGGTAGTGGGTACACGCAAGCATCAGGGTATCAATGCCTTTCTCCACGAGCGGATCAAGATAGGTCTTCAAAACCTGGCGAGTGGCCGGGTGGTCGATCCAGTTCTCCTCGATCAAGGGAACGAGCAAGGGCGTGGCCTGGCCATGGATGAGCAGCCCGGTCCGGCGAAGGGCGAGCGCGTGCTGGTAGGCATGGGATTGAATGGTGCCGCGGGTAGCGATGATCCCGATGCGAACTGCGTCCGGGCAGGAAAGCGCGGCTTCCACGCCGGGCTCGATGACTCCGAGGATGGGAATCCGGTATTTGTCATACAAGCTTGGCAAGGCGTGGGCGGTGGCAGTGTTGCAGGCGACGACGATGGCTTTCACGCCTCGCGCGATAAGAAACCGGACGTCCTCGTCGGCGAACTGGCGGATGGTTTCCGGGCTTTTCGAGCCGTAGGGCAGGCGCGCGGTGTCGCCGAGGTAGAGAATTGTTTCTGCAGGCAGGAGTTCCTGCACGGCGCGGACGACGGTCAGTCCGCCGACGCCGGAGTCGAAAATTCCAAGGGGTGCTGAATTCACTGGCGGGAGTGTGAACGGCATCCGGGCCGCGCCAAGCGTTTTGCGCGGGCAAATAAAGGGTGGAAGGTAGGCCCGGGATTGCTAAGAAACGGCCATGGAATTGCGGCAGTTGAAGCATTTTATCGCGGTGGCCGAGGCCGGAAGTATCACTGCGGCGGCGATTACGCTGCGGCTGACGCAACCGGCACTCAGTCGTCAGATCAAGGCGCTGGAGGAGGAACTCGACACTGCTTTGCTGGAGCGCGGGGCGCATTCCATCGCGCTCACGCCCGCTGGCGAGGTGCTGGTGACGGAGGCCCGCAAGCTGGTCGGATTCAGCGAGAAAATGATTGAAAAGGTGAAATTCACCGCCATGGGCGAGCCGCTGCGAGTGGGATACGCGCCCTCGCTGGCAGGAGAATTCCTGTCGGTGGCGATCCAGCGCCTCACCCGGATTTATCCGAACCTGCGGGTGAGTCTTTACGATTGGTCGTCGGCGGAAATGCGGGCGGGGTTGAAGGCGGGCAAGCTCGACCTGATCGTCGCCGCGCCGTGCCTTGGGGTTCACGAGCCGATCCAGTGGATTTCGCTGCGCGACTACGGCTGGCAACTGGTGATGCCGGCGGATCATCCGCTTGGGAAAAAGATGCGGGTTTCCGCGAAGGACCTGGCCGGGCAGCGTTTACTGCTATACGACCGGGAGCACTATCCGGATTACTGGGACCGGGTGACCTCCTTTTTCCGCCAGCAGAATCTTCAAGCGAAAGTAGCGGGCGAATTCGACGGAGTAAGCAGCCTCACCGCCGCGCTGGAGAGCAATCTCGGGATCGCCTTGTTAGCCGAAAGCAGCCCGATTGACAACGGCCGGAACAAGCGCCTGATCAGCCGCCCGTTGGAAACCGCGCCGCCACGGATCGAGGTGACGGCGGGAATTTCCGCCGAGGGAACGACTTCGGCGCAGTTGTTGGAATTCATCGAGGAACTAAAGCTCGCTGCCACGTCTGCCTGAAAACAAAAGCGCCTTGTCCGGTGGGGGACAAGGCGCTTTGCAGGTTTTGGGTTTCAGTGGGAGACCGGGAAAACTACCAGAAGTAGATGTAGAGGGCCAAGGTGGCGATCACCACGCCGACGCCCCAGATCTTGGCGATCTTGGAGGATTCGAGGGCGATCAGGTCGGTGGTCGGCATCACGACGGGTTTTTCCATCGGTTTCACGAGAGTGATGATCATCATCACCGCGAAAACCACGCCGAAGCAGATTGCCATCCGGTTGAGGAATGGAATGCCGCTCTGGAAAAGGTAGAGGTAAGCGTAGAGCACCACGTTCACCAGAATTCCCAGCCAGCCCAAGAAACGTGGGGCACGCGGCACGAGGAATCCGAACAGGAAAACCATCAGCACTCCCGGACTGATGAAGCCCTGGAATTCCTGGATGAAGGTGAAAATACCACCGAAGGCCGGATTCCCGAGGTTCGGCGCAATCAGGCAGGAAATCAGCACGAACAGCACGGTGAAGAATTTCCCCATTCCGACGAGCTGATCCTGGGTGCTGTGTGGTTTGATTTTCTGGAAGATGTCGATGGTGGCGATGGTCGATGCCGAGTTGAGCATGGAAGCCAGCGAGGAGACGACGGCTCCGAATATCGCAGCGAGCACGAACCAGGTGATGCCAGGCCGCATCAGCTTGCGCAACAGCATGGGGAAGGCGGCGTCGTAGTCGTAGCCGATCAGCTTCGTCCCGACAGGAACTCCTTTCGTTGCCGCAACGGCGAGAAGTCCGGTGTTCACTTCGGTGAGTTTTTCCGGAGTCGCATCGACGATGTCCACCTTCTCGGAGAGAACCCGCGCGTTGTGTTCGATGATCTTGATGGTGTTTGCAGGATCCACTTTCGCGAAATTGCCGGTCACGGGGTGCACCTTCAGCTTGCCCGTGGCATCGGCGGTCTCGATGGTGGATAGAATCAGATTGTTCTTCTTCATCGCCTCGGACCGCAGGTCCTTGCTGTAAAGATTGAAACAAAGAATCCCCGGAATTACGACCACGAAAGGGATGACGAGTTTCAGTGCGGCGGCGAAAATGATGCCCTTCTGTCCTTCTGCGAGAGACTTGGAGCCGAGCGTGCGTTGGACGATGTATTGGTTCAGCCCCCAGTAGAAAAAGTTAGGAATCCACAGACCCAGCACCAGGGCGGTCCATGGAATCGCCGGGTCGGATTTCGGACGGATCATGTGCAGCTTGCCGCCGGACATGTTTTCTCCCGCGACCGCCACGGCTTCGCCGTCCTTGCCGTGATTCAGAAGGATGAAGCGGTCCCAGCCACTGGCCTGCTCGATGTCCTGCAGGGTGGCGCTGGAGTTGGCCACTTTGGTTTCCATCAGATCCTGCGGGCTAGCTTCTTTCATGGCGGACAAGGCCAGTCCCATGACGATCGCACCACCGACGATCAGCGCTGCGCCCCAGATCAGGTCCGTCCAAGCACAGGCTTTCAACCCTCCGACAAACACGTAAGCCGCAGCGGAAAGTCCGATGATCCAGCAACCCACCGTGATTGAACCGAGATCAAACCCTAACACCTGCTGTCCGGCGAAGAACACCGATACCACCTTGGCGCCGGAGTAGATCACGGAAGCGGTCGGCACGCCTACCAGAATGACGAGTGTGGAAATCGCCATCACCGTGCGGGACACCACGCCGTAGCGGTACTCGAGGAATTCCGGGATGGTATAAATCCCGCAGCGGAGGAGCTTGGGGAGGAAAACAAAAGCAACCACCACCAGAGTGACCGCAGCCATCCACTCGTAGGAGGCGATGGCCATTCCGAGCCAATCCGCAGCCTGGCCGGACATGCCCACGAACTGCTCGGTGGAAATGTTAGCGGCGATCAGCGAAAATCCGACCAGCCACCAGGTAAGGCCGCGCCCGGCGAGGAAGTAACCCGCCGCCCCCCCGGATTCGGCGGCTCCCTTGGTTTCCTTGTTTCCCTGCCAGATTCCGAAGGCGATGACGCCGATCACTGCCACAAAGAAAAGGACCATGTCGAGCGTGCCCATGGCGGCGGCTTCAGTGGGTGCCTGTGCGAGAAAGGAAATGGGTATTGTCATAACGGGTTTTTTGAATTTAACAGGTAGATTGATGTCGGGGGCGTGCCGGTCAGATTGGGTTTTTACCGCGTGCGGTCACTCCGCGGAGAATTTATGAATCATCGTGTGGGTATAAGTCTCGCCGGGACGCAGCACCGCCGACGGGAAGTTCGGGTGGTTTGGCGCATCCGGAAATCCTTCGGTTTCCAGGCAGAGACCCGTGCGTTTGGCGTAGGCCACATCTCCCTTACCCTTGACGGTGCCATCCAGGAAATTCCCGCCGTAGAACTGAACGGCGGGCTGATCGGTGGAAACTTCCATCACCCGGCCGGACTTGGGGTCCTTCACCCGGGCGGCGAGACGGACTCCTTCACCTTTTTCCAAAACCCACGCGTGGTCGTAACCGCCGCCGAACTTGAGCGCTTCGAAATCGGCGTCGACCCGCTCGCCAATGACGGTGGGTTGGGTGAAATCCATGGGCGTTCCGGCGACAGGGTCGATTTTCCCGGTCGGGATCAGGCCGATGTCGGTCGGCAGGAAGCCATCCGCCTTCAGCGTCAGAACGTGGTCGTTGATCGACTGGGTCGGATCACCTGAGAGATTCCAATAGGTGTGGTGGACGAGATTCAGGACGGTCGGCGCATCGGTCGTCGCCTTGGCTTCCCATTTGAGTTCATTGTCATCCGTGAGCGTGTAGGTCACTTTCACCGTGAGATTTCCGGGATAGCCTTCTTCGCCGTCCTTGGCGGTATAGGAAAATTCCACGCTGTTTTTGTCAGTGGCTTTGCCCGCCCACAGGACTTTGTCGAATCCCTTCAAGCCGCCGTGGAGGTGGCACGGGATGCCGCCGGGATCGTTGTTGGTGGCGAGTTGGTATTCCTTGCCGTCGAGAGTGAATTTTCCGTCCTTGATGCGGTTTCCGAAACGACCCACGGAGGAACCGAAGTAGTTCGTGTTCGTCAGCCAGCCAGCCAGCGTGTCGTAGCCGAGGGTGACATCGGCGGTTTTTCCGGATTTGTCCGGGACTTCCATCGAGACAAGAATCGCGCCGTATTCGGTGACTTTCGCCTTGAGGCTGTTTTTGTTGGTGAGCGTGAAAATCCTGACCTTCTGGCCGTCCGGCATTTCGCCGTAAATTTCCTCTTTGACTCCGGTTTTGCTTTCCATGGCGGGGCTTTCTAAGCTGGCAAACAGAAACATGGCCAGCACAGGTATCAGAAATGGGGTTTTCTTCATGCGAACAAGGGTTTGGCGGATATTCCAACCAATGCCAAGCGTGAATTTCCGGCGCATTCGGGTGATGACGGACCATCTAACACCTGATAAGCTCGTCCCGATGAACACTCCCGAGAACTGGAACCGGATCCTCACTGCAATCCTCGAAACCTTCGGCTGCCAGACCGGCACCATCCATCAGGCCGGCCCTGGGGAACGGATCCTCAAGCTCGTCTGCCAGATCGGCGTGCCGGAGAGCCTGATGGACAAAATTTCCACCATCCCCTTCGGAAAGGGCATCGCCGGAGCCGCCGCGGAGCGCGGGGAAGCGGTCGAGTTGTGCAACCTCCAGGCAGACCTCGGCGGCGTGGCCAAGGTTGACGCCCGGAAAACCGGCGTTTCCGGCTCACTCGCCGTCCCGGTATTCGAAAGCGGATCCAGTCAGGTCATCGGCACGCTCGGAATCGGAAAATTCGCGCCCTACGAGTTCACCGCCGCCGAAAAACAGCGTCTCGCAGAATATGCCGCGGAGATCAGCGGGTTTTTCGCCGATAAAGACTCGTGAGGTAGTGTAGCGAGCTGAGCAAAAGTGGACGGAATTAAACTGAGCAAAAGTGGAATACTTCACTGAATGGCCGATTGCTCTGGCATCTTCGCATCCATTGCTTCCCGTTCGGCCCACCGCCGGAACGGATAGGGCTCTGCTG
>JBGSTM010000041.1:0-6820 GCA_041736495.1 Akkermansiaceae bacterium | reverse complement strand
GTAAATGCGTCCCGGCGTCTTCGAGGCCTCCAAGGCGAGGTAATAGTCCTCCATGTCCTCCAAATGCTGGGCGATCGCCTCACGGGCGAAAAACTCCTCGCTCCGGCCGGTCTTCTTCGCAAGCAGGGCCAAGCGTTCCTCAAGATTGGGATCGAGTTCGATAGCAAGCATGCCCGGAAGCTACACGTGCCTGATCTTCCTGGCAATGTCCGAAAACCCCTGACCGCGCAGGATCATCATTGCATCCCCGTCATCCGCTCCACCAGCGCGGCGTAGTCGGATTCTCCGGTGAACTCGCCGCGCGGGTGGGACGCGCAATGCCGTTTCACCAAGTTCCATTCCGATGTCTCCAGCGATTCGAAAAACCTGGCCAGGTTGTCCTCCAACGGCTCGGCAAACGTCCACCCGAGATCCTGCCGCTCGATCCAGCTGCCGGTCTCGGTATCCTTCGCCCCCAGGACCGGCACGCCGAAAAATCCACCTTCGTAAATCCGGTTAGGCAGCAGCCAGGCCGAGTTGCCATTCGGATCACTCATGTCCAAGGCCCAGTTGAAATCCACTTCCCCATACAGATCCGCCAGCTCGTCCGGATAGAAATAAGAACCGCCGAACTCGAAATTCGGCAGATCGCCCAGCAGCCTGTCGAACTCGTCCACGATGGTTCCCGAGGGATAGCCACGCAGCACGAAGCGAACGCGTCCGCCTAACCAGGATGCCAGCGCATGCATCAGCTCCAGACTCCGGCGGCAGCGCAAAGCTCCGAAACAACCGATCACCCACGGCTTTCCGCCACTAACCGGACCATTTTCAGAGGCGATCGGCACGGGCAGCCGCCCGCTTGGATAGATCTTGTTTTCCAACAGGAAAATCTCTCCGGCGTAGCACTGCACCGGCAGGAAATACTCGCGGACGAATCCCGGCGAGGTCGTCACCAGCATGGCCGAGCGATTCAACACCGCACGTTCCACGGCCCGCAGGATTTTCGAAACTGGTCCGCTTCCGGTCATCACTGGCTGGATGTCCGCCAGCTCCAGCACCAGCGGAATCCGGCGGCCGGAAAACAGGCGGGCTAGCAGCGCAAGCACCGCGTTGTCGGAGTTCACCACGTAGATCACCGCGCAGTCGCCCAGCCTCTCGCGGTTCGACCACAACACGCCGATGCATTTTGCGAAGGTCCACAAGCGCTGGAAATACCGGCGGTTGTAGGTGGTGCCAAGGTGGATGTTTTTCCAGGTGGCCGGCACGTCCGCCTTGTCGCGCTCACGGTGGAAGGTGAATCCGACCACTTTCCTGCCCTGGTCCTGGAACGCGGCGATGCGTTTCATCACCCGCGCGTCGCCACGCTCGTGCGCAAAAAATGCGATGGGACTCGGGTCGGGGGCAGGCACTGCGGAAAGGTGGGAAATCACCGACCGCATATCAAGGGAATCCCAAACCGAACCTCGCGAAACGCGATCCGGTTCCATTCATGCGGATCCCATGAAAAGTCCGCCGGTGCGGGAGTTCCGCCCCCATCAAAAATCCAATCGATAACCCACTCCGCGGACCGTCACGAGATGTCGCGGATTCGCGGGATCCATTTCCAGCTTGGCCCGCAACGCGGTGATGAAATTGTCGATGGTCCGCAAGCTCGGATAGGCGTGATAGCCCCAGACGACGTCGAGGAATTTTTCGCGACTGACCGCCTCGCCCGGATTCGCGACGAGCAGGCGGAGAATGCCGGCTTCCTTGTCGGATAGAGAATGCTCCTGACCGGCCCGGGTGAGAACACCGCGGCGGAAATCAATGGTGACGTCACCGATTTCCAACAGATCCGGCACCGCTTGCCCGCGCTCGTGGCGGCGGAGCAGGGCGCGGACGCGGGCGAGAAGCTCTTTCAAACTGAAAGGCTTGAGCAGGTAGTCGTCGGCCCCGCTGTCGAGGCCTTCCACGCGGTCGTCGATCTGGCCCTTGGCGGTGAGCATGAGCACCGGCATGTCGCGGCCGCGTTTGCGCAGTTCGCGGCAGACGGCGAAGCCGTCGAGGGCGGGCATCATGACATCGAGCAGGATGAGGTCGAAGGTCTCGGTGCAGGCGAGTTCCAGCCCGGCGACGCCGTCGGCGGCGGAGCGGACGCGGTAGCCCTCGGCGGCGAGAGTTTCCACCAGTGCGGTGCGCATGGGGACTTCGTCTTCGATGATGAGGAGGCGCATGAGGTTTGGGAGATTAAAGAATAGGTCCTATACGACTTATAGGACCTATGAGAGTGAAGACGGCTCCTTCACCAGGGGCGCTTGCTAGAACGACCTGCCCGCCATGCGCTTCCGCCACGGCTTCTACCAAACTCAAGCCAATGCCAGTGCCCTGCGACTCACGGCGAAGCTCGCTGCCCAGTCGGTGGAACTTCTCAAAGATCCGCGCGTGCTCGGCGGGCGGAATGCCGGGACCGTGGTCGGTGATTTGGATTTCCCAGTTAGTGGAACGTTCCGTGAGGAGGATTTCCACCTGCGAGCCCGCCGGAGAAAACTTGATGGCGTTGTCCAACAGATTGACGAGCGCCTGTTGGATCGCGCCCGCATCGACGTTGGCGAAGAGGCTGGGAAGTGGTTTGGAAGTAACGAGCCTGATCGATTTCCCGGCGGCAAGCGGCTCCATCAGATTCACTGTTTCAGCGATCACCGCCGCAAGGTCGCATTCCTCGAAATGCCACTGCTTCCGCCCTTGCTCGATGCGGGCGAAGTCGAGAACGTTCTCGATCAGCGTGGTCAGCCGCGCGCCTTCGCGGGAAATGAGCCGGTGGAATTCACTCACCGTGTGAGGCTCGATTTTCCCGGCGTTGAGCGCGTCGGCCATCAGCCGGATCGAGGCGACGGGCGCGCGGAGTTCGTGGGAAACGCTGGCGACGAAATCGCTTTTCAACGCGTTGAGCCGCCGCTCGCGCTCGACGGCGCGGTGGATGAAAAACAACGCCCCGCCCGAGATGGCCACGGCGAAGGCAAGCAACCCGAGCGTCCAGCGAGCCTGCTGACGGGCGCCGGCTTCAAACAGCGCTGGTCGGGCAGCGAGTATTTCCAAACGAAGTCCGTCGCCGAAACCGAGCGGCACGTTCTCCATGATTTCCCCGCCCGTGAGCATTCCCGCCAATAGAGTTCCGCCGAGTGACAGCCGGAGATCCGACCAAGCGGGAATGCGCTTGGCGGCGGCAGCGAGTGCTTGATCCAATACGGCGGGAGCGAGAAAACGCAGTTCCTTGCCATCAGAAGTCAACCACCAGGTTCCTCCTTGGCCCACGATCCATTTCCCGGCGGTGGCGATGTCAGGATGCTGCCGGAAGATCGCACGGGCCTCGTCTCCCCTCGCCCAGCGTGCTTGGGAAGCTGACTCGTCCACTTTATCGAAAACCAGCGGCGTGAGAATTGATGGCGCGTCCTTGGTGGAAATAGCGACTAACTGCGTGGCATCTTCAGGTTCGCGGGTGTGTTCGAATACCCGGAATCCCGCCAGCACCCGTCGCGGCAGCCCCGCGGGCGACAATCCGGCGGCAGGGTCGTCGCGCAGCTTCCTGAGTGCGTCCACATCATTGCCATCCAGCACGGCGTCGCCAGCAGAAGCCAAGCCCGGCAGCGGTGGATCCGGGAACAACGGAGCGATATCCACAGCTGCGGCGAGCTCACGGGAAATCGATTCCGCCGCGAAGCTGGCCGCCACCTTGACCTCCTCCCGCGCGGATGACCACGCGGCTTTCACCTGCGCCCGGGTGCCGAGCCATGCGAGCACGCCGAGCACCAGCAGCGGCAGAAGCACCGCCAGCGTGAGCCAGCGAAGGGATGATCCGGGTGGGCGGCTCATGAACTAACGGGACGGGTGGGGAACTGGACGGGGTTGAGGACCGGTCAGGACATCGTCACCATCCCGCACAAAGACCTGGGAAGCTCTCACGCGGATGCCCTCTTGAGTCTCCCGATTGATTTCCATGGAATCGTCGGGAGTCAGCCATGATCCCCGCATGCTCGGGATGCCCGACTCCGGCGGAAGAGGAACCCAACCGATTTCGGTTTCCTGGAAGCGCGGTGCTTTGAAGACGAGATCCCTAACCGCCATTTCACCTTCATTCCCGGTGATCCGCACCCGGCCGCTGAGCGCAAGGGCGAAAAATGTTTCTTCCCTCCCCGAGAAGCCTTTCCACGGCTCGCCCATGCGGTCCTTGAGCAACGAAACTTCGACCACATCGCCGATTTGCAGCATGACATCCGCCTTCCTTGCCTCCTCCGGCGTGGTCTGGTCGGTGGAGGCGCTGATGAGTTCCGCCAGGTTCACATCGATCACTTTTTCTCCGCCGTCCTCCTGCAAGCGGCGGATGCGGAGGTTTGCCAGATCCGGATGGGTCAGCAGGCTGAACTGGGTAAATGGGCCGTATTCCTCCGATAGAACCGCCAGATCGACACTTTTACTTTTCGCAAGATCCTTCCAGTTCGGAGCCCAAGGGACCTGCGTATCCACGAGGGCTTGAATCAATGTCGGGATGCTGGCAGCCACCGGTTTCCCCCCCACGTTCGTCCCGAAGGATTTCGCGAACGGATAACCATCCACTTTCAGGGTGACGTATTCACGCCTCTTCGCCGCGAGGTCGGCACGCACTTGCTCCGAAATTTCCAAGCTGACCCGATCGCCCGCTTCCAATTGGAACTTCCCGGCCTCCTTCGAACTATAGGAAAGACGGACATCCGGCCACCCCTTCCGCGTGAGATGGATGATCGGCATAAGTCCCGCATACTGCCCCGGCTGCCAGAGGAATCCCACGACACTCTGCAAGTTCCCCAGCGGCACTTCGTTTTTCGTCGGATCAAAAATCACCCGGTCCCCGCGGACGGTGATCTCGCGGCTTGTGCCATCGATTTCAAACGTGATCGGAAACGCGATGCGTCTGCGAAGCCTGAAGACCTCTTGGGGAGGCAGTCCCGCGCGACCGAAAGCGCCCCTACTACCAGTCCCGTAGGTGATCCGGCACTCGACGAGATCGCCCCATTGCAGCGGAGGAAGGGACGCGTCGCCGGAGAAGTCCACCTCGTGTTTTGTCAGTGTGCCATCTCCGCCTTTGCGCCAAATCCGCCACTGGTAGTTCAATGGATTACGATCGTTGTGTGCCCACTCGCTGTTCTGGTGGTTGGCCAGCAGCCATGCTCCGAGATCGGGCGGCGCAGCGTCGCCCGATCGCACCGCAAGGTTCGAGTTCTTGATTCCAAAGGGATCATTCATGACCAATTGGATTTCCGCTTCGTTGACGAAACTTGGGAGAGTAAATTTCTCGACGAGGTAATCTCGAAGTTCCCCGCTCGTCTGCTCCAGGTTATTCGAGATCCATTTATCATCCGGTCGTGCTCCAGCGTCCACCAGCAACTTCAACTGCTCCATCCTGTCCGGCTGGTTCTGTTTGAGCAGAAGCTCAATCACCTGTCTGTCCAGCTTGGGATCGGCCCCGTGTTTGAGAAGCAGCCGGAGTTTTTCGGAGGTTTTGAAGTCCGAATAAACGGCGAGCGCAAGTGGAGTGGTATTCCGAAAAACAGAGCGGTCGCTATTAAAATTCGGGCTATCGCCGGTGCGGCGGTTGGGATCGGCACCCGCTTCTAGCAAGCGTTGTACCAAGGCGAGCGAGCCGTCCGATGATTGGCGGACGGCCTCGTGGAGCGGCGTGATGCCGAACTCGCGACTCGGGATGTCGGGTTTCGCGCCATTGTCCAACAGCCAGGTCGCCGCATCGAAGTTTCTTTCGGCGATGACACGCTGAAGGGCGGTTCCACCCGACTTTTCGGACGAATCCGGATCCCCCGAAATGGCGTCCAGATCCGCCCCGTATTTCACGAGGATTTCCGCGTATTGCGATGTTCCGATCAAAAGCGCATAGGCAAGAGCGCTCGCGCCTTCGAATGAATCGTATTTCCCGGACATTTCTCCCGGCTTGAATCCCCGCTGCAAGAGGAAGTCCAGAATCGTATAGCGGTTGAACTTGATGGCGGCCTGAATCCCAGCCGTGGCGACCTGTGCAGGAACTTGTGCCTCCCCGGCGGTCAACTGCCTGACGATTTCCAGGTAACCCTTATCGGCCGCGATGCGAAGCGCATCGCCCGCATACGGCTGGCTGCCGGTGGCTAAAAGATGGGCTACCACCTTGGACCATCCGTTCGTAACTGCCTGTTCGAGGGTTTTGGGATCAAGAATGATGTCTGGCGCATCCTTGGCGAGCGATTCGAGACGGGCGAGTTCCACCGACTCGGCATCGCCCGTCGGTCGGCTCACTTCCGGCGCTTTCCCACCGAGGGCGGCGAGATTTTCCATGGCGATTCTGGCTTCCGGGGTCGCATCCGGGAACTCGGCGAGCAGGCGTTGATAGAGTTGGATGGCGTCGTCCTTGCGGTCCTGCTTGCGGCGGACTTCCGCGAGGCGGAAGAGCGCGGAGGCGGCGAAGGCGCGTTGCTCGGCGTAGCGGGCAAGGACTTGTTCGTAGTGCTTCGCGGCGGCTTCGGAATCGCGCGTGACCTCCTCGGCGTAGAGGCCGTCGCGGAGGAGTTCGCGCAGCGGCGGTTCCTGGGCGCGGGCGATGGAGGTGGCGAGGAACAGGCACGCGGCGGCGAGACGGAATGGGTTGAGGTGCATGAGAGGGAGTGAAGCCGGTTTCCTGAGAGGAATTGTCATGGAATCGTCATGAAATCGAGGGAATTTCCCGGCGGGGGCGTGAGACAGGCATTCCTGCCTGTTCTTCGAGATGCTGAGGCTTGTGAAAGAACAGGCAGGAATGCCTGTGTCACGCTCACTCCACGCTTTCGAAGACGCCGCCGCCTAGCAG
>JBGSTM010000001.1:0-3198 GCA_041736495.1 Akkermansiaceae bacterium | reverse complement strand
CGGGTGATTCCACTCGGGCTTTCTTGGCAGACGCCACGGCCACCCGCAAGACCCGTCCAAAAAAGGGGTTTGCTTTTCGCCCCTTTAAGTTATCATCCCCTACGCCCGAACGGGATCCAGCCGCGCAGTCCACCTCGCGTGGACGGGTCTCTTCAACCAGGCTGCCCGTTTTTTCCCGCCCATCATGTCCGATTCACCGAACTCAACTCCGCCGTCCAACAACTCGAACCGCACTCCGGGAGATGCCAATGGTTTCAACTGGCGTCTGCTAGGCCTGCTGAGCGTGGCAACGGTCATCCTCGGTGCCGCCTTTTTTGGAACCACAGCCAACAAGGTGGTCAAACCGATGACCTACTCGCAGTTCCGCCAGGCCTGGGACCAAGGCCGCGTCATTGTGGACAATCCGAAGGAGCCGCTCAAGGTGATCACCACGGATACTTCCTTCGATGCCACCATCACCGGCTGGGTCATGCCTGAAGCCGCCTCACCCAGCGCGGACGCGCCCAAGAAGGATTTTCAAATTCCGGTGAATCTCGCAATCCGGCGCGATGAAATCAACGAACTGCTCGGGGACAACATTCGTTTCGAGCAAATCGCCCTGACCAGTGAGAAGCCCCTCGAAAGCGACAACGTCGACACGTTTTCCCTCGCCGAGCTCCGCAGGTTTCTCGCGCTCAAGCAGATCGAAATCAGCGATGCGGAAAATCCCCTCCGCGTCCTCACGACCGCAGGCTCGGATGATGCGGTCATCGTCGGAACCCGCAGGGTCGTCACGGACACCCCTGCGCCGGTCGATGCCACGGGCAAGCCCCTCCAACCCGTCCAGTTCAGCGTGCCGGTTTCAACCGCCATCCAAGGCGAGGACCTCAACAAGCTGGTCAAGGACAAGGCGATCTACGAGCGGAACAAGGATTATCTCAGCAGCGCGCTTTTCACTTTCCTGCCTTTCCTGCTGATTATCGGAATCCTCTTTTTCCTCTTCCGCCAGCAGATGAAATCCGCCGGCCGTGGCGCGATGTCCTTCGGCAAGAGCAAGGCCCGCCTGCTCACCATGGACCGCAACAAAGTGACCTTCAAGGACGTCGCCGGCATCCAGGAAGCCAAGGAAGAGCTCTTTGAAATCGTCGATTTCCTCCGCGATCCCCGCAAGTTCCAGAAACTCGGCGGCTCGATCCCGAAAGGCGTGTTGATGGTCGGATCTCCCGGCACCGGCAAGACCCTGCTCGCCCGCGCCATCGCCGGTGAGGCGGACGTACCGTTCTTCTCGATCTCCGGCTCGGACTTCGTTGAAATGTTCGTCGGTGTGGGTGCATCCCGCGTCCGCGACATGTTCGAACAAGGCCGCAAACACGCGCCCTGCTTGATTTTCATCGACGAAATCGACGCCGTCGGACGCCATCGCGGCCACGGCATGGGCGGCGGTCACGACGAGCGCGAGCAAACGCTCAACCAGTTGCTCGTTGAAATGGACGGCTTCGACACCCAGGAAGGTGTCATCATCATCGCGGCCACCAACCGGCCTGACGTGCTCGACCCCGCGCTGCTGCGCCCCGGTCGTTTTGACCGCCAGGTCACGATCTCCCTTCCCGATGTCAATGGCCGCGAGGAAATCCTCCGCGTCCACGTGAAGAAGATCAAACTCGCTGCTGGCGTCGATCTTTCGAAGATCGCCAAAGGCACGCCCGGATTCTCGGGTGCGGAACTTGCCAACCTCATCAACGAGTCCGCCCTGCTCGCCGCCCGTCGCGGACTCTCCGCCGTCACACTCGACGAGATGGAAGAAGCCCGTGACAAGGTCCGATGGGGCCGTGAGCGCCGCAGCCTTGCCATGTCCGACAAGGAGAAAACCGGCACTGCCTGGCACGAAGCCGGCCACGCTTACCTGAACATGGTCCTGCCGGACACCAATCCGCTCCACAAGGTCACCATCATTCCTCGCGGACCGTATCTCGGCGCCACGATGTATCTCCCGGAGGGTGATAAATACTCCACGCAGAAAAAGGAAGCGCTCGCCAATCTCATCGTCACCATGGGTGGTCGCATCGCCGAAGGTTTCCACAGCGACGACGTTTCCAACGGTGCCTCCGGCGACATCCGCCAGGCCACCTCGCTCGCCCGGCATATGGTTTGCGAATGGGGCATGAGCGACAAGCTTGGAATGGTCGAATACGGCGAAGGTGACGGACCTGTCTTCCTCGGCCGTGGCGATATGGGCGGCCGCCGTACCAACTATAGCGAGAGCACCGCGCAGATCATCGACGAGGAAATCAAGCGCTTCATCGACGACGCCTACGACATCGCCACCCGCATTCTCAACGAAGGCCGCGACAAGGTGGAACTCATCGCCAAGGCGCTGCTGGAGTTTGAGACCCTCGACGCATCGCACCTCAAGGACATCATCGATCACGGCGAAATGCGCAATCCGCCTTCCGCGCCCAAGCCGCCGCCGATCCCGGACGAGCTCAAGAAGAAGCCCGTCTCCAAGGCGACTGAAGAAGACCGCCCGGAAGGTCCTGGTCCGATTCCTGGAGCCATCGGTGCTCCTGCGTGAACGGGGAGCGCGGAATTTTATTCCGCGCGAACCGGATCGGGCTGGAATTCAATCATCTCGCCGAACTCCCTTCCTGCTGCTAGGACGGCGAAGTCGTCATAAATGACTTTCTCCGCAGGCGGCCAGAAAACTCCAGCCGCGATTCGTGCAGCGACCCAATCGGCGCAATCCCGCGCAGCATCAAGGTCGGCGGTTTCGAAATTCGTCCATTCGTGGATTCCGACATCGGCCTCGGTGGACCGGAGCGTGAAATAACAGGGAGTCGGCAGCGGTTCGCCGCGTGCGACCAGAGCGGCGGCGTAGAGCGGGAGCTGGAGGTTGTACCAGAGGAAATCCGCGGATTTCCCCTTGTCTTCGCCCTGATAGACCGCCGGACATTCCGGGTTGAGATGGGCTGGCAGCGTGCTCGACGGCGTGAGCCTTTTCCGGTGCGCCTTGTCCACGCCATCGACTTTTCCGGTCTTGTAATCGAGCACCCGCAGCCGGCCGGTCTCGCGGTGGCGGTCGATGCGGTCGATCTTCGCGACGATCATCGCCTCGCCGACCGGCAGTTCGACCTTGCGCTCCACGTCCACGACTTCCCAGCCGTCCAGCCGGTTGGCCGCCTGGATCCACGACAGCCACAACAGCCGCTGGCGCAGCGCCTC
>JBGSTM010000365.1:0-8181 GCA_041736495.1 Akkermansiaceae bacterium | reverse complement strand
CTCAAGGCAGAGGCGAAGTGAGCGGACGGATCATTCCTGAAAATTCTGAGATGTTGATTGGGTATGGGCACGAAGGTGGTCTACGATTCGGGGCCTGAGCTTATGAAATTCTTCAGCCATCTTCCACGGGTTCTTCAGTTTCTGGTGATCTGGCTGCCACTCGCCGGTGGAGTGGGTCACGCCCAGTCGGTGGCTCCCAGTACGTTTTTCCGAGCGTTTCAGACTGCGGATGGTTTGGTGGATAACAGCGTGACGGACGTAAGTCATGCTCCGGATGGCTATCTGTGGGTGGCGACCGAGGGCGGTTTAATGCGATTCAATGGCTCAGGGTTCACGGAAATCGCCTTGCTGAACATCCCGGGGGTGCAATCACGTGGTGTCCGGTGTTTGCATTTTGATCGGCACGGAAGCCTGTGGGTCGGCATGGAGCGGGGGCCTTTGATCCGCCTGGGAAGACACGGATCACGGGTATTTTCGGAGAAGGACGGCTTGTTTGGGCGCCGACCGTTGGCGATTGCGGAAGATGCCGCAGGTTCCATATGGGTGGCGTTTCCGGATGAAGTTTGCCGGATTGTGGGTGACGATGTGTTTCGGTTTTCGGGTGTCGAGGGGTTGCCGGAGGGCAAGGGGATCCACTTGGCGAAGGATGCCGAGGGGGCAATCTGGGTGGCCAGGGGAGGGCACGTCGCAACATTCCGTGATGAGGGGATTCTTGGGGTTTTGAAATTCGAGACAGAGGTCATGTGCTTGGGACCAGGCGTTAAGGAGGGACTTTGGATCATCACGGGATCGAGAATTCTTAAATTCAAAAAGGGGCGTGAGCCCGTTGAGTTCGGACAACTTCCCGAGGGCGTGCTGGCCAGTGTGGTATTCGAGGATCAGGGAGGCATGCTATGGATTGGCACCGTTGCGGATGGTCTGTTCCGGCTAGTGGATGGAGTGATGGAGAGAGTGCCCCTGTCCAATCCTGCGGTGGCAAGCATCAATCAGGACAAGGAGGGAAACATCTGGGTGGGAACCAATGGCGGCGGGATCGACCTTATCCGGACCCGCGCGATGGAACTGGTGAACCGTACGAACGGTCTGCCGTTTGATTCGGTGCGTTCCGTCTGCGAGGACTTGGAGGGAGGCATCTGGGCGACTGGACAAAACGGTGATCTGGCAATCAAACGGGATGGCCGGTGGAGTGTCGTCCCGATGGGAGAGGCCCGGGCGACTTGTGTGGCGGCCGACGTTACGGGTGGTGTTTGGGTGGGCACTCAGAATCGGGGACTGCAGCATCTGGACAAGGGGGTATGGAGCGAGTGGCGGGCACCGGACGACTTGGGCAGCGATTTCGTGCGCTCCATTCTTCCTGCGACGAATGGTGATCTTTGGGTCGCCACAGATTCGCCGTTCCGCCTGCAGCGGATGCGGGATGGAACATGGACGGCGATGGCATCTGACCGGGATCCCGGTGCGATCGCCACGATGGCCGAGGGCTCCGACGGCACGATCTGGATTGGCACTGGGGAGGGCAGTGTCCTGCGGGTGAGTGGTGACTCGTTGATCAATGAGCCCGGCATCGTCGAGCCGGTGCCATTGTCGGTGCGCTCGCTGCTCGCCACACCGGACGGGAGACTGTGGATCGGCTCTGCGGGCGACGGTCTCGGTTGGTTCAAGGAAGGGAAGTATGCGCGCATCACCACCACTGAGGGGCTGATGGATGAATATATCTCACAAATGTTGGATGATGGTCATGGCGCACTCTGGATCGCTGCCAACCGGGGGATTTTTCAAGTGGATTTGGCGGAACTGCTTGCGGTGGCGGAGGGGCGGGCGAAGTGGGTTCGCTCGCGGGTGTTCGGCTACAGCGAAGGATTGCCCAGTCTGCAACCGAACCGCGATTATTTCCCTTCCGCGGCCCGTAGCGGCGACGGGAATTTGTGGTTTTCCACGCGTGATGGACTGGTGTTGGCACAACCAGAGAAGATGCGCGACAACCGGGAACCTCCTATGGTTCTGCTAGAGCGGGTGATACTGGATGACCAGCCTGCCGCGCTCTATGGTAACCGGGCGATCGTGAAGCGAGCGGGTAACGGTCAGCTGGCGGATCTCAGCAAGCCGGAGGTCGTGCTTCAGGTTCCGCCAGAAAACCGCAAGCTGAAGTTTGAGTTCGCCGCGTTGAGTTTCGCATCTCCGGAAAATGTCCGGTTCCGCTATCGCTTGCAGAATTTTGACAAGGAATGGATCGAGGCGGACACCCAGCATAGCGCGACGTATCCTCAGCTGCCCGCCGGAGACTACGAGTTCCGCGTCATTGCCTGCAATAACGCCGGTGTCTGGAATACGACGGGGGTGGCCTTGAAATTGGCCGTGGCGCCATTCTTTTGGGACACCTGGTGGTTCAAGATTGGCGGCGGACTGGCGACTGTGATTGTGGCGGGAGGCGCGGTCTTTCTGGGGCAGCGCGGACGTCACCGCAGGCAGCTCTCACGAATTGTCGCCAAGCGAGCGCTTGAGCAGGAGCGAGCGCGCATCGCGCGAGACATTCATGATGATCTTGGTGCAAGCGTCACGCGCATCATGCTGTTGAGCCGACCTTTGCAGGGGGGAAGTCAATCAACGGAAGATGGGATCCTGCCCCAAATTTACTCGACCTCACGAAACTTGATTCGATCAATGGGAGAGGTCGTTTGGGCGGTGAATCCCGAGCAGGATTCCTTTGATGGGTTGGCCGATTATTTCAGCAACTATGCCCAGGAGTTTCTGGGTGTCGCGGGACTCCGTTGCCGCCTGGAAATGCCCTTGAAGCTCCCCGAGCGTATCCTCTCCGCCCAGGTTCGGCACAATCTGTTTCTGGCATTCAAGGAGGCCTTGAACAATATCGTGAAGCACTCAGAAGCCACTGAAGTCCGGATCTCTCTGACTCCCGGCGAGACGAGCCTGGTCCTGCAAATCGAAGATGACGGCAAGGGCATCGCAGCGGAACCGGATGAAGAGCCCGGCTGTGGTCACGGCCTGAGCAATATGGTGCAGCGTCTGGAGGAAATCGGTGGCAGCTGCGAGGTGCTGAGTAACGGTTCTGCGGGAACGATTGTGAAATTTGAAATCCAATTGAAAGGGGAACTTGAGTCCCGGCGGAAAGTCACGCGGCGTCCGCGGCAGGTTACGAAGTTGCCGTAGGATGATTCCCGCATTCCATGACATCCTTGCGAATTACGATGATGAAGAAAACAACACCGACAATTTCCGTCTCCCTGGTGGAGGACGACTCAGAACTGAGGAACATTTACTCGGGATGGCTCGAGGAAGAGGAGGGGTTCCGACTCATCGGGCAGCACGTTAGTGGCGAGGCTGCCGTGGAAGCCGTGCCACGCGAGATGCCGGACGTGGTGTTGATGGACATCAATCTTCCCGGCATGGATGGCGTGGAATGTGTGCGCCAGCTCAAGGCTCTGATGCCGAGGGTTCAGTTCGTCATGATCACCGTCTTTGAGGATTCTAACCGGATCTTCAACGCGCTTGCCGCCGGTGCCACCGGCTACATGAACAAACAAACCCCGCGTGAGGAACTCATCACCGCGCTGCGCGAGGTGTATCGGGGTGGCTCACCAATGAGCAGCGGCATCGCTCGCAAGGTGGTGCAGTGTTTCCGGACTGCTGCTCCTGCCGGCCCGCAGGATGAGATCAGCCAGCTTTCACCCCGCGAGGAGGAGGTGCTCGGCTACCTTTCGCGCGGCTTTCTCTATAAGGAAATCTCCGATGCGCTCGGCATCAGCGGCCACACGGTGGATACCTATCTGCGCCGGATTTACGAGAAGCTTCATGTGAACTCCCGCTCGCAAGCAACCGCCCGCTACGCCGAGTTGAAATCCGCCAACCAGCCTCCGTTACCGAAACTGAAGTAGGGTTTGAGAATGCCAATTTCATCAAGGATGGGCATCTATCAAACGCTCGCGGCAGTAGCGCGTATGAGAAGCGATCGAATCAACGAGCTTCCCGATGACAAGATCATCAAGACCCTCGTCCAGTAGGGTGACCGCGACTTTTGGCGCGGCATCGATCAGGCGTTCGATCATCGATTCGGCCCGTCCGATGAGGTCGTTTGCGGGCATTCGTAGATCGCGGGCGCACGCTTCCCATTGATTCCGGCGGATCTCGCGCAGGCGGTAGCTGTTGCCGATTTTCATGGCGAGTTTCGCCTTCTGGAGGTCGATGCGTTGCGGGTAGGGCAGCACCGACGCGAGGTCGTAAAACGGAGCCAGGCGAACCTGTGATCCGGAAGCGATGAGCAGCGAGAAGTTTTTGGCGTGGGCATCGGTGCCGGCGATCAACCAGTTGTAGATGAGCGCGTCGGCGAAGGCTTGAATGTCGCTGGCGGGACTGGTGGATTGGTCCCGAAGCAGCGCGGCGATTTCACGGGCACCGGGGCCTCCTTCGTTCTGATATTTCCTGTCGGGATGAATGGCGAAGGATTGGCAGGCGTCTTCCTGATGGATGCGCATGCAGCGGTTCTCCCTCCATAATCGGTCGTAGCGCTCGATGACGATGACCGTGTGGCCGCCCGCCTGCATGACGGTCGAGTGGCAGGTGCGTAGACCAACGGCCGACGCCAGCCGCAGGCAGAAGTGTTCGTTTTCCGCGTGACCGCCGAACTCGCCGGTGGCGGGTTTGAGAATATGGGTGGTCGGCGTGTTTCCCTCCGGCACACCCCAGGCACCGGTGACAGGGTGGCGGTGCAGGGCGAGCTTTGGCTGGGCTCCGGCCAGGCTGAACTGACCGGTGTCCCCCGCGAGCCGGGTGCTGCCGTGGTTTTCCAAGAGCAGTGAGATGCGTTGGGCGAGATCGTGATCGTCGATCCAATGCACGCCGCCGAAAGCCGGGGCCTCCGCGCGTTCCGGGTGGAGAAACTGGACGGCTCCCGCGCAATCTTCGCCGACATGGCGGATGATGCGAAAGACGTTGCGTGGGGAGACGTGGAAGCGCTTACCCCATGCGTCGAGGATTTGCGGGTTGTCCGGCAGAAGTCCCCACAGGAACGGTTCGATCACCGAATGCGGGTGTTCTCTCAATGCGAGTGGCATGGAGAGGGAAAGCGGATACCGGCGCGGCGATTCCAGCCAGGTGGGTTCGTAGCAGAACCCTAGGCGCTTGCCATCTCTTTCGAGCGTGCCCATCCGCACGCCATCGGCCATCACCATCAGAGATTCGCTCATGCCTTTGGCATGTTGGATTCGCCGAGGATTTGGTTGAGATCGATCGCCGAATCGACGGGTGCTTGCGCCTCGATGCTCAGGCGGACTCCCAAAGCCTTGAGGGTGCCCATCACCAATCCGAGTTCGACAGTGGGTCTTGCTTTTTCCAAGTGAATGATCCACTCGCGTCCGACCCCGGCCTCGCTGGCCAAAGTGGCCTGGCTCCATCCTTTGTCCCGCCGCAAACCGCGAATCACGGCTGCCAGCTCACGCACACTTTGAACTTCCATGTTCGAAAAGTGGTGAAGTCGCCGGACGCCGACAAGTAAAATTGTCGCCGAACAGCTACATTGTGAAGTGTGGGTGATAAGCGACACAATATCCAGTGCCTCGATCAGCTCGGTTGGATCTTCATGATTTTCGCAGCCTCGGCTTTTGGCATCACACCGACGTAATGCGACTTCAGGACTTGGGCACCTCCGGAGTGGCCGAATTCAAACGTCAGGGACTCCAGTGGCTTGCCGAGAGCGATCACGACGGAGGCGTGGGTGTGGCGAAGGGCGTTGTGAGGCCATTCAGGCAGAATCTTGGGCGGAACATGGGGTTCGACCAAATCGGACCAGACCTTCCAACCAGCGAGACGGCGAACCGCTTTTTCCTTTTTATGCCAGTTGGCGGGAAGCACCGTTTCTTCCAAGGGGTAAGCCTTCAGCCAGGCCTTAAGCGGTGTCGGCATCTGAATAAACCTCCGCCTGCCGGTTTTGGTGGAGGTCGCCGACAGGTTGATGCCGGCTGAAGTGACATCACTCGCCTGCAAGCGGGTCAGCTCCGCTTTCCGCATGCCTGTAAAAAGTGAAATGGCGAACCCCGGAACGCATTCGGGATAGTGCTGTTTAGCAGTTTCCAACAGCTTGAGACATTGTTTCGCGTTCAGGACTCCGATTTCTTCCTTCGTGGTTTCCTTACGCTCCAGGACTTCGACACGTTTGGCGTCGCACCAATCCCGCGGGTGCTTTGCACTCCATCGCCAAAAGGCGGAGATCAGCCGGGCGAGCGCGTTGAAGCTGGCTGGACTTGCGCCGAATTTTTCGGTGTGGACCAGCAGCTCGCTGGCAGAAATCGATGAGAGCATGCGTCCGGGAAACGATTTCAAGAGATCCCGCTCCATGTATTCATAGGCCTTGGCATGTGCCTCGCTCCGACTCGACTTGGACTTGCGAAAGGTTGTGAGAGCATCCTCGATCGGGGAACTGGCGAGTTCGGTATTTCTCGCCGCCGCCGCCATCCGCGCCGCCTCAAGCAGTGAAATGCCAAAAGGCGCTAGGAGCATTGCGGCCCGGGTGGCCTCGTCGGCCAGAAACGGCGCGATCACGCTGGCCTGGGTATTGTGATCCTCGTTGTCAGATCGTAACTCTGCCGCGTAGCTTTTCGCCTCATTCCGGGTCGCAAAATACACCCGTTGCCGTTTGCCCGTGGGGGAAAGCCGTTCCGGAATTTCCACTTTCCAACCGGACGTGGTTTTGACGAATTTGAAGGATGGTTTACGGGCCATTTCAGGTGCCAAAATTACTGCCGGAATTGCCGGAATTAGTCCAGAAATACCCGATTCTGAGGAAACTGAAGATTTTGGAGAATTGGTTTTCAATTAATTACGAGAATACTATTAGACTACGAATCAGAAGGTTAGAGGTTCGAGTCCCTTCGGGTGTACCACTCTTTAAGCCCTGTAAATCAAAAGGTTACAGGGTTTTTTGTCTCAAAGTCGTAATCTCTCGAATGCGTCTAAGCTGCTCGGAAGGGCAAGTCTTGTTTGGACTAAAAATGAGAATCAATACGGGAACTGTCGCTTCTGCAAAGGGGGGAAACCGGTGGAATTTTGGCGTACTTTGTTGACGGAGGGGAGCTGCGCAGAAGGCCCCGATTTGCGACGTGATGTTTGCGGAAGGCGGGATAATATTATCGAACAGCCGGATGGCAGATGGGCCTTTCAGCGTGGCGAAAATTCTTCGCGAACGGACGCGTACCCACAAAGATACCAATCATCATGGCGCCGCCAGACGGTAAAACCGCCGCGGAAAATTTTTGGCATCCCTGTCGATGTAGATCTGGAAGCCCGACTGCGCACCATAAGTCTGCAAGGTACTCCAAAATTTCAAGTCGGTGGACGATTGCAGCCGCCATGTCGAGCATGCATCCAGATTGAATCCGAGTTGGAATGAGCCGTCTTGCAGCCGCCCGTAGGAAGTAAATCCAACCGAGCCACCCTCCGGAGAAATGGAGAGTTTCGCGACAAAAACGTCGCTATCACCCAGACTGAGCAAATCGTCGGACCCGACTAGAGCCCGGCCTTTCAACTGGCCGGCCACGATCAAGCTTCCCCCGGGATCAACGGCGATGGAATAACTGGACAATTCACCTTCAGTCCCCGCACTGCGGGCAAAAAACACGCTCCCTAGCGGATCGTAACCTGCCACAAACAAGTTGAAGACGTCATCATTGATGAGAGTCGTTTGTCCCAGGGTCACATTGCCGACGAATGATCCGGTCAGGTAGGCGTTGCCTCCGGCATCGAGCGCGATTCCCGCCGCGTTGATCGCAACGGAGGTTCCGCTGTTGCGAGCCCAGAGCAACTCGCCATCCGGGTCATACTTGGCGAGGAAGAGGTCGAAAAAACCGTCGGATTCAAGCGTCGTGGTTCCGAAGGTGGAGGCGACCCGGAAGTAGCCGGTGACAAAACAATTCCCAGCCGAGTCGATGGCGATGTCAGACCCTTGTGCTTCGTCGCTGATGGCGGACTTCGCCCACTCGAAAAACCCATTCACATCATATTTCGCAACGAACATTTCGGTGGACTCGTTACCCAACAGGATTTCATCATCTCCGAACCAGGCCTCCTCGGTGAAGTATCCGGTGATGAAGACATTTCCAGGTAGTGTAAATCTTTGTCTGTAAAAGGCTACGAAGCCCGAGTCCGCCGGTCAGGCAGACGATGGAGCGTAGCGGA
>JBGSTM010000354.1:0-10598 GCA_041736495.1 Akkermansiaceae bacterium | reverse complement strand
TTGGGAAAGTCGCTGAAAAACGAATGGGAGGGCGTGGATGCGGCAGGCATCCGCCCAATCAAAACAGATGCTTTAAAAGTACCAGCAAAATATGCGGAGTCCCGGAACTTTCAATCCTTAAAGGCATTGGACTTCAGTCCGCTCTTCGACGCGGATTTGAAAAACGGACTGAAGTCCTGGACTACATGAAACGCTCCAGAATCGGCGCGAGGTCCCGCGCGGTTTTCTCCGGCCAGGCGGCGCGGGCGGTGAAAATCGCGGTGTCGAGCACGCGGTGGCACGGGCCGTCCGGTGTCTCGGGAATCGCGGCGGCGACGGCACGAATGATCTGCTTGGCCATGGCGCTGTTCGCATGGAGATTCTCGATCACGGTGTGCACCTCGACGGCGGCTTCATCCGTTTTCCAGCAATCATAATCCGTGACCAAGGCGAGCGCGGCGGCGGCGATTTCCGCTTCGCGGCAGAGGCGGGCTTCCGGGCCGTTGGTCATGCCGATGATGTCCGCGCCGATCATCCGGTGGAAATTCGCCTCGGCGCGGGTGGAAAACGCGGGGCCGTTCATGCAGAGGTAAGCGCCGCCGTCGTGGACTTTCGGCGCGAGCAGGCGGGCGGAGGCGAGCAGGACTTTCCGCAGGTCGGCGCAATACGGATCGGCAAATCCGACGTGCGCGGCGATGCCGTTGCCGAAAAACGTGTGCTTGGCGGCGGTGCCCGTGCGGTCGATCAGTTGGTCCGGCACAACAATGTCGCGCGGCGCGAGTTCTTCGCGCAAGCTTCCGACGGCGGTGACGGAAATCACCCAGCGCACGCCGAGCGAACGCAGCGCCCAGATATTCGCGCGGTGGTTGATTTCATGCGGTAAAACCCGATGGCCCACGCCATGGCGTGGCAGGAAACAGACGCGGCGCCCGGAAATGGTGCCGGAAACAATCTTGTCCGAGGGATCGCCGAACGGGGTGGCGACGGAGAGCTGTGAGATTGCCTCGAATCCCTCGATTTCATAAAGTCCGCTGCCGCCGATGATGCCGATGGCGGGTTCCTGAGTGGTCATTGGGTCGGTAAGTTGAGTTCGCGGATGATGGTGGAGACGATCGCGTCGACCGGTTGGTCGATGTCGATGGAAACGGCTCCCGCGGGAGTCTCCAACGCGGCGAACTGGCTGTCGATCAGACTTTCCGGCATGAAATGTCCCGCCCGGGCACGGAGCCGGGCTCGGATGACTTCGGACGTGCCGCCGAGGTGGACGAACTGAACGTCGCCGCGGCCGGCTGTGAGAATTTCCCGGTAACGGGCCTTGAGCGCGGAGCAGGCGAGGAAGACCGGCTGGTCGCTAGATTCAGCTAGAAGCACGGCAAGGCGGTCGAGCCACGGCGCGCGGTCGGCGTCGTCGAGCGGCTCGCCGCGTTTCATCTTCCCGATGTTCGCCGGCGGATGGAAGTCGTCGGCGTCGAGAAAGACGCCGCCGCACTTTTCCGCGAGGGCGAGTCCGATGGTGCTTTTTCCACTACCGGAGACGCCCATGATGACAACCGCGAATGAACGGGGAACCTTCATGAATCGATAGGCTTGTTAAAATTCAAGACGCACAAGGGGACAAGGGCAAAAAAGAGCGCGGCATCCCGAAGAATGCCGCGCCTGAAGATGGAAACCGGTCAGTGACCGCCACCGCCGACGCCCTTGAGATAGGCGCTGTAACCGATGATGATGGTGGAGAGGATCAGGGTGGTGATACCGGCCGTGATCAGCCTGTGCGCCTTTTTGCTGGAACCCTGCCATTCCTTGAAATACCAGCCCCACAAGGTGCTGAAGATGATGATGCTCGCCATGTGAAGTGTCCATGATGAGAAACCCAACCCTTCCGGATCGGATCCGCCCAACTTGACGTGACCCATCGAGTAGAAGAAGAACTGAAAATACCAGGTTGTCCCGGCGAGCGCGGAGAAGAGGAAGTTGCTGAGCAAGGGAATGCGGAAATCGTTTGAATTTCCGGCTATTTTAGCGTGTTTGGCCACTTCCTCGGCAGGAGCGTCGGTGGGATTCTCGATCGAATCGCGGTCCTTGCCATGGGCGGGCTGGCGCTGATGGGAGGCGAGGTATTCGTAGCCGCTGCGGTTCTTGATATTGAGGCCGACGCACCAGATGAAGTTGGTGGTGAATCCCCCTAACATCACGACGATGAGACTGGGAAGCCCGGACCAGAGTTCGGCGGTCCCCGCAGCCACGGATGCCTTCGCGATCGGCTCACCGGCGGTGAGACCGAAGCTGAAGCACGCGCTCATGATCCCGGAAAAGGTAGCGACCATGATGCCTTTCCTGAAATTGAACTCGGCGATCGCCTTCTTCTTATCCGCAGCGGCCATTTCCTTCTCCTTGGCAGCACCGGCGAGTGCGGCGATCCAGATTCCCAGAATACAAACGGCCACACCAACCAAGGTGATCTTGCCTGGTACGGTCGCTGCGATCTGCACGATGGATTCGCCTACCGGGATATCAGGCATGAACGTCTTGAGAATCGGTGGAAGCAGTGTGCCGAACGCCGCACAGTAACCGAGCGCCACGCCCATGCCGAGCGACATTCCCAGATAGCGCATCGCCAGGCCGAAGGTCAGACCACCGGTTCCCCAAAGCACGCCGAAAAGATAGGTCCAACCCAGCACGGAGGCAGACTGGTTGCTGATCACACCGACCACGTCCTCGGTCATCAACGTGGCAAAGAACCAAGGGCAGATGATCCACGAGAAAAAACCACCGACCAGCCAGTAGGTCTCCCAGGACCATTTTTTCACGCCTTTGTAGGGCACGTAGAAACTTCCCGAGGCGAGGCCGCCGAGCCAGTGGAACACAACGCCGAGTATCGCGGATGTCATTTTGTTAGTTCTGTTGGATTTTTAGAAAATCAGTTGCGTTTGCCGAGCACCGAGGATTCGTAGCTTTTCACCTCGGCGAGCCAGTCGCCACCTGCGGGAACGTTTTGTGATTCGCAATAAGCATCCCAAACAGCTCCCCAAGGCAAGCTCTTGCTTTCCTCCATCAGCGCGAGACGTGAGGTGAAATCACCGGATTTCTCCGCGTTGCGGAGTGCTTCGGACTCCAGCAGCGCCATCAGGAGCGCCTTGAGCGTGTTGCGCGTGCCGATGGTCCACGCGGCAATGCGGTTGATGCTGGCGTCAAAGAAATCGAGTCCGATGTGGGTGCGGGCGAGCAGTTTGTTGCGCACCAGTTCGGCGGCGATGGATTGCAGCGCGTCGTCGAAGATCACGACGTGGTCGCTGTCCCAGCGCACGCCGCGGCTGACGTGGAGCAGGATTTCCGGCACATACATCAGCGCGGAGGAAAGCTTGTCGGCGATGCCTTCGGTCGGGTGGAAGTGGCCTGCGTCGAGGCAGAGCAGCTTCTGGTTCTTGATCGCGTAGCCCATGTAGAATTCGTGCGATCCGACGACGTAACTCTCGCTGCCGATGCCGAACAATTTGCACTCCACGGCGTCGAGGTGGTGTTTCGGGTTGTGTTTCTTCGCGAAAACCTTGTCGAGCGAATCGGACAGACGCTGGCGGGGAGCGAGGCGATCCACCGGGGTGTCCTTGTAGCCATCGGGAATCCAGACGTTCGTGACGGTTGGCGATCCGAGCGCCTTGCCCATCACGGCACCGATTTCACGGGAGGCGATGCAGTGCTCGATCCAGAAGTCGCGGATTGCCTTTTTCGGATGGGAGAGGGTGAAACCGTCCGCCGCATTCGGGTGGGCGAAGCAGGTGGGGTTGAAATCCATGCCCATGCCGTTCGATTTCGCCCAGTCGATCCAGTTCTGGAAATGCTCGGGTTTGATTTCGTTGCGATCGACCTTTTTCCCGCCGAACTCGCCATAAAAGGCGTGGAGATTGAGGCGGTGTTTGCCGGGGATGAGCGAAAGCGCCTTGTCGAGGTCGGCGCGGAGTTCCTCGGGGGTGCGGGCTTTTCCCGGGTAATTGCCGGTCACCGCGATGCCGCCGCTCAGGCCTTCACCGGAATTTTCGAAGCCTCCGACGTCATCACCCTGCCAGCAATGCAGGGAAATCGGGATGCCGGCGAGCTTGGCCATGGCGGCTTCGGTATCGACCCCGAGTTCCGCGTAGCGGGCTTGGGCGAGTTTATACGACTGGGCGATGGATTTGGAAGGTTTGGACATAAAATGAATGGGTTACGCTAGGTCTGTCGAATTTGATCGGTTCCGGACCGAAAAACCTCCACTGTTTGGCCAAATACAAGCACGATCCCGCCAGTGAAACGCATCCTGAAAATCGACGAGTGGTTTCATCCCGACGGATTCCCGATCAGCGTGGAGCGCCGGGAACCGCAGGAGCTCTTCGAGCCGCATGCCCACGAATTCGCCGAACTGGTGATCGTGACCGGCGGAAAATGTCTGCATGTCACCGGCAACGAATCCTGGGAACTCACCGCAGGCGATGTGTTCGTCATCGCCGGCCCGCGGGAACACGAATACCGGGAACTGGTGGATCTGAGGTTGATCAACATCCTGTATCAACCCGCCCAACTGAAAATGGGCCTGTTGGACCTGCCGTCCGTTGCTGGCTACCATGCGCTTTTCACCCTCGAACCGTCGTGGCGGACGCGCCAGCCGACCAAGGGCAAACTGCATCTGACCAGCAAGGATCTGGCCCAGGTGATCGAGCTGGCAGACCGGTTGGAAATCGAACTGAAATCCCGCGAGCCGGGATTCGGCTTCATGGCCACGGCGTCGTTCATGCTGATCATCGGGCTGCTCTCCCGCTGTTACGGGCGCAGTCCGTCACCGGACGGACGTGCATTGTTGCGCATCGGCGAGGCACTTTCCCACCTCGAACGGAACATCCACCGCGAGATCGATCTGGAGGAACTGGCCAGCATCGCCCACATGTCGCAAAGGAGCTTCCTGCGGGTCTTCCAGTCCGCCGTCGGAACCTCTCCGCTGGCGTGGGTCATCGGCCAGAGGATCAACCGCGCCTGCAGCCTGCTGCGGCACACGGACAAGCGGATCACGGAAATCGCCTTCGACGTCGGCTTCAACGACAGCAACTATTTCACCCGCCAGTTCACCAAGGCGACCGGACTCTCTCCCAGAAACTATCGGATGCGTCAGGGAGTCGCCTGAGCCGGTTAGAAATCGAACTGGTCGATGTTCTCCTTGGTAAAGACGAACGGCTTGCCGAGCACGATGTTGTCACCGGCAACCGGCATTTTACCGAGCCTGCCGGCGGAAAATTCCGTGGCTCCGGGAGCAAGTTCGCCTTTTGCAACCGCAGCACCCGCCATGACGGCGAGGTAACCGAGATCCTCGACTTTCCAGAGGATTACCGCCTGGGTGACGCCTTCCTTGACGTAGGATTTGTTCTCGCTCGGCAGGCCGAGTCCGAGGACTTTCACGGTGCCGGTTTTGCCAGCTTGTTTAACGGCCTCCGCGGCTCCTGGGACGGCCAGCGAGCTGGCGGCGATGATCGCTTTTAGATTCGGATGGGCGCTGAGCAGGTTGGTGGCTTCCTGTTGGGCTTTGTCCTTCTGGTCATCGCACGGTTTGATGTCCACCAGCTTCATGTTCGGATACTTGGCCTGGCGCTCTTTGATGTATTTGATCCACTCGTTCATGTTTGACGAGGTGAGGCTGCCGGTGATGATCGCGAACTCACCCTCGCTTCCGGTGAGAGTGGCGGCGGTGTCCATCAGCTGCTCGCCGATGGCCTGGGCGGTGGCCTGGTTGACGAAGAACGAACGCGCGTCCGGTTGGGAATCGGCATCGTAGGTGATGACCTTGATCCCCGCCGCCTGGGCTTTTTTCAGCGCGGTGGAAATGGAATCCTTGTTCTCACAGGCGGCGACAATGACGTTCACGCCGTCGGTGATCCAGTTCTCGACGATTTCGTTCTGCTTGGCCGGATCCGGATTGGTCGGGCCATCGAATTTCAGCTCGGCATTGAGTTCGGTGGCGGCGGCGCGGGCTCCTCGTTCGCAGGTGACGAAATATTGATTGCCCTTGCTCTTGGGGAGGAATGCGATGGTCAGCTTGCCGTCGGATTCGGATTTGCTGCAGGAGACGAACGGAAGCGTGGCGATGAGACCGAGGCCGGCGATGAAGGATTTGCGTTTCATGAATGGGTTGGGTTGGTATTTCCGAGAGATTGCTTGAGCGCGCGGCGGACGGCGAGCGTTTTCATCACCGCGCCGATCGCCAGCGCTGCGATGAGCAAAACGCCGGTCAGGATGCCGGACAACTCCCGCGCGACGCTGGACACGGACTGGTCGAAAATCCGGTATTCCGAAATCCGCGTGAGCCCGTTGTTTAAAATGGCCAGCGACAACCATCCCAGCAGCGTGCCCGCCACCGTGCCAGTGCCACCGAAGATACTCACGCCGCCGAGCACGACCGCGGTGATGGCGAGCAGCTCGTAGCCGATCCCCGCGTTGGCCCGGGCTTCTCCTAACCGGGAAACAATGATCACTGCCGCGAGGCCCGCGACGGCTCCGGCGATGATGTAGGCGACGCTGGTATTCCGTGCGACGGGGATGCCGGCATATCGCGCTCCTTCGGCTGAAAATCCGATAGCCCGGAACGAACGCCCCAGCGTGGTTTGATGCACAAGCAGCCAGATTCCCACTGCCACGGCGAGAAAGACCCACATCTGCGTCGGGATCCCGGCGGTGTTGGAATTACCCAATGCGAGGAAGGATTGCGGAAATTGCGAGTATGCCACCGATCCTTTCGTCAGCGCCTCCGCCAGCCCGCGGAACAAGGAAAACGTGCCGAGCGTGACGATCAGCGGCGGGAGATTCAGCCGGGTGATGAGCACTGCGTTCAAGCCACCGCCGAGGGCTCCGATGGAGATAGCAGCAATCCCCGCAACCCACGGATCAAGGCAGAGCGTATTCACCATCATGCCGAAAAGCACCGCGCACAGGCCCATCATCGAGCCGACGGATAGATCGATGCCACCGGTGAGGATGACCGGCGTCATGGCGAGCGCGAGCAGGCCGATTTCCACCGAGTGACGGAAGATGTTGGAAATGTTTCCGCCGGTGAGGAAGCGCTGGCCGAGCGCGTTGAAGAGCACCACTTGTAGCACGATCACCAACAGCAACACCGTTTCATGGCGAGCGAGCGAGGATTTGATAGATGAAGTCATGATCTCGTTTTATTTTGGTTGCGCAAGCCGTCCGCCATCACGGCGAGCAGGATCACCAGGCCCTGGATCGCCTTTTCCCAATACGGCGGCTGGTGGAAATGGGTGAGCGCAGGATTCACATACGCGAGCAGCATCATGCCTAGCAGGACTCCAACCAGCGTTCCGCGTCCGCCGCGGATCGCGACTCCGCCGACCACGGCGGCGGCGATGGTTTTCAGCTCCAGCCCGTCGCCGCAGTTCGGCTGCACTTGCGGCGATTGCACGAGGTTCAGCACCGCCGCGAGGCCGGAGAGCAGGCCCATCAGGACGAAGACGCCGAAGGTGGTGCGCTTGGGGTCGATGCCCGCGAGGCGCGCGGCTTCGGCGTCGGTGCCGGTGGCGTAGATGAAGCGCCCGCCGGATAGATTTTTCATCGCCCAGGCCGCGGCGGCCAGCAGGACAAAGGTGAGGGAAATCACCACCGCTTGGCCGGCAGGTTGGCTGAGCCCGAACCACTGGACGCCGGCAGGGAGCGTGAACAAGCGCCCTTGCTGCCAGAGCCGCAGCGCTTCCTGCCAGGTGACCATCGTCGCCAGCGTGACCACGATGCTCGGCAGTCCGAGATAGGCGACAAAAATACCGTTCACGGCGCCCATCAAAGCACCCGCTCCGAGCGCCGCTAGAATCGCGACCCCCAGCGGCAAGCCGGACGCCGCCGTTACTCCGGCGACGATCGCGCACATGCTGAACTGCGCGCCGATGGAAATATCAATCTGCCTGCAAATGATGATCAGCGCGATGCCGATCGCGGCGACCAGCGCCGGCATCTGCGAGGTGAGCCGCGAGATGAACGGCTGCCATTGGAAAAAGTGCGGCGCGAAAACCGCCAAGGCCCCCATCAACAAAGCCAGCGCGGCGGCCACCGTGATTTCCCGGGAATACTTGTTCATTCAGGCGGCGTCTCTACCGTTGGTTCCAAGGGCGGCGGCCATGACCGAGTGGGCATCCGCGTTTTCCTTGGCGATGATTTCCACCAACTTGCCGCCACGCATCACGGCGACGCGGTCGCTCATACCGAGCACTTCCGGCAGGTCGCTGGAAATCATCAGCACCGCGAGGCCTTCCTTGGCGAGCTGGCGGATGATCTTGTGGATCTCACTCTTCGCGCCGACGTCCACGCCTTGCGTCGGCTCGTCGAGAATGAGGAGTTTCGGTTTGGTCGCGAGCCAGCGGGCGACGCTGACTTTCTGTTGGTTGCCGCCGCTCAGGCTGCCGCCGGAGGCGTCCGGGCCGCTGGTCTTGATGCCCAGATCGCGGATGAACTCGCGGGCTAACAAAGTCTCCGCCTTGAGCCGTAACCAGCCGCCGGGGAACAAGGTCGGTTGGATCGCCATCGTCATGTTTTGGGAAATCGGCATTTCGAGAATTACCCCGTGGCGGCGGCGGTCTTCCGGCACGTAGGCGATGCCACGGGCGATCGCTTCGCGTGGACTGGTGATGGAAATCCGCTCGCCGTTAAGCGAAATTTCGCCCGAGTCCGCCGGGGTGATGCCGAAGAGGATCCGCGCCAGCTCGGTACGTCCCGCGCCGACGAGGCCGGCCATGCCGAGGACTTCCCCGGCCCTAACATCGAGTGTCACTCCGCTGACACCGCTTTCGGTGCAACCGAGATTTACCAGCGAAAGCACCGTTTTGCCGGGCTCGCTTTCGGACGGCGGATAGATGGACGACATCTCGCGGCCAACCATCAGCTTGATCATCTGGGATTCGGTCAGGGAATCGACGGTGTTAGTTCCGACGCTCTCGCCGTCACGCAACACCGTGACGCGGTCAGCAAGGGCGAAGATTTCCTCCAATCGATGGGAAATGTAGATCACCCCTACCCCGCTCTCACGCAAGTCGCGCACGACTTTGAAGAGCAGGTGTTGTTCTTTCTGGGTCAGCGAGGCGGTCGGCTCATCCATCACCACGATGCGCGCGCCGGAACCCAGCGCGCAGGCGATTTCGACAAGCTGCTGCTCGGGCATCGACAGCGAATGCACCTCGGCATCGGGCGAAATTTCCGCACCGATGCGTTGGAGGAGTTCGGTGGCGCGGGTCCGCTGGCCGGTCCAGGAAACGCGGCTGAAGAGTCCGGTTTTTTTCAATCGCAGTCCGATGTTTTCCGCCACGGTGAGGTCGGGGAACAGCGCGGGCTGTTGGTATATGCACGCGATTCCCAACTCCCGCGCTTTGGACGGCGTGAGGTGGTGGACTTCCTCGCCCGCCACCACCAGCTTGCCGCCGTCGGGCTGGTGGGCGCCGGTGATGACCTTGATGAGGGTGGATTTTCCGGCGCCGTTTTCGCCGAGCAGGGCGTGGACTTCGCCCGGTCGGAGCTCGAACGAAACGCCGCGGAGCGCGCGGACGGCCCCGAAGGATTTGCGGATTTCGGTGAGTTGGAGGAGGGGTTTCAATCGGTGTGGCGCGGGTTTTAGCAGGGTCGTCCGCCGAAAACAGCATTTTTACCGCACGCCCGTTGAGGGCGGGCGGGGCTGAAAAGTTTCAGTCTTCCGGCATTTCCAAGCTTTCACGGGCACCGTGCCAAATTCGCAAGACGGTGAGCGTGCCTGCCTCGTCATCGATCTCGAACACGATTCGGTAAGGCGAGACGATGATTTCCCGGAGACTGTCCACACGATATTCGGGAACCATTTTCGCGATCCGCGGAAAGGCACCGATTGATTCGACCTTGGACACGATCAAATCTCCGAACTTCCTTGCAGCATCACCGTTGTCACGGGCGATGTAACGAACCAGATCCCGCAAATCCGCGATGGCCGCTGCCGACCAGATTATGCGGTAAGCCATTGGCCGATCAGGTTGCGGACCTCTTCGTGCGGGACCACCTCGCCACGCCGGACTTCCTCGCGGGCCTTGTCGATGGCGGCGAGAAAATGAATCCGCTCCTCGATTTCCTGCCACGAAGCGTCCTCGTGCAGATCCCTGATGGTTTCCAAGGCCAGTTCCTTCGTTGACATTCTGGGAGCGTAACAGACGAGCCTCTTGTTTCAAGCTCACTTCCCGTGAAATCCGCGCTTCTCAGCCGCGCTCCGCTGGGTTCAACTTCGCGCGCCCTCCCGATGTCCGAAAATTTCTACCAACAAGCCACCACCGCCCCGCCGACGCCGTTCGATGTCTCGCTGCGGCCGCCGGCGTTTTCCGAATTCATCGGCCAGGAAAAGGTGAAGGATCGCATCCTCCTGATGCTGGAGGCGGCGAAGGGCCGCGGCGACGTGCTCGACCACGTGCTGCTTTCCGGTCCGCCGGGATTGGGGAAAACCACGCTCGCCAACCTCATCGCCCGCGCCGCCGGGACGCAGCTGCACACGACTTCCGGCCCGCAGATCGAAAAAGCCGGCGACTTGGCGGGGATCCTGACGAACATCCAGAAAGGCGACATTTTGTTCATCGATGAAATCCACCGGC
>JBGSTM010000332.1:0-2763 GCA_041736495.1 Akkermansiaceae bacterium | reverse complement strand
TGCCGCCGCGCGGACATCCTCATCGCCGCCGTCGGCCGTCCGGAAATGGTCAAGGCGGACTGGGTGAAACCCGGAGCCGTCGTCATCGACGTGGGCATCAACCGCGTGCCGGACGCCACCAAAAAATCCGGCTTCCGCCTTACCGGCGACGTCGCCTATCAGGAAGTCGCCCCGCTCTGCTCCGCCATCACCCCCGTCCCCGGCGGCGTCGGCCCGATGACCATTGCGATGCTGATGAAGAACACGCTGCAAGCGGCGCGGCAGCAATCGTAGTTCAGGACTTCAGTCCGTTTATTCCGGAATCCCTCCGAAATCATCCCAATTCCCCCGAGGCTTGACCCAGCGCCCGTGGCGTGCATCTTCCGCCCCCGATGATTTCCGTCCAGTCACTCCGCGTTGAATTCGGCGCCCGCGTCCTTTTCAACGACCTTGCCTTCTCCGTCCAGCCGCGCGAGCGCATCGCCTTCGCCGGTCACAACGGCGCGGGGAAATCCACGCTGATGAAGTGCATTGCGGGAATCATCCGGCCGACATCCGGCATGATTCACGCGCCGAAGGGCACACGCATCGGCTACCTGCCGCAGGAGGGAATCCACGTGAAAGGCCGCACCCTGTGGCAGGAAACGGAATCCGCCTTCGGCGAAACGATGGCGCTGCGGGAAAAAATCGACCGCCTGTCCCACGAACTCGAAAAGCTCGATCCCCGTTCGTCACCCTACGGTGACCTGCTCGAGGAAATCGGCGAACTGGAACTCCAACTCGACGCCACCGATCCGGCACGCATGAAGCCGCGCATCGAGTCCGTGCTCAAAGGGCTTGGTTTCCAACAGAAAGACTTCATCCGAGATTGCTCGGAATTCTCCGGCGGCTGGCAGATGCGCATCGCCATGGCCAAACTGTTCCTCCAGGAGCCCGAAGTGCTGCTGCTTGACGAGCCGACGAACCACCTCGACATCGGCACCCAGATCTGGGTGGAAAACTATCTGGTCAACTACCCCGGCGCGATCCTGCTCATTTCCCACGACCGGGCGCTGCTCGACACGCTCTGCACCCGCACCATCGCCTTCGCCCACGGCCGGGCCGAGGAGTATGCCGGAAATTTCTCCTACTTCGAACGCGAGTCCGTCCTGCGCAAGGAAATCCAGCTCAAGCAATACGAAGCCCAGCAGCGCGAGATCGGCGAAATCCAGCGCTTCATCGACCGCTTTCGCGCGTCGGCTAACAAAGCGACGCTTGTTCAGTCGCGCATCAAGATGCTCGCGAAAATCGAACGCATCCCGCAGCCCGAGCGCGCCGACGCGGTGATGAATTTCAAATTCCCGCCGCCGCCGAACTCCGGCCACACCGTTGCGAAACTCGAAGCAGTCTCGAAATCCTACGGAGCCCTCAACATCTTCAGCGGCTTCGATTTTGAAATCAACAAGGGCGAGAAATTCGCCATCGTCGGCCCGAACGGCGCGGGCAAATCCACCTTCTGCCGCCTGATCACCGCGCAGGAAGAACCCGATGCCGGCACCCACACCTTCGGCCACAAGGTCGCCACCTCGTTCTTCTCCCAGAACCACGCCGACGAACTCGATCCGAACCTCACCGTGCTCGAAACCGTCGAAGCTGCCGCGTCCCGCGAAAGCATGCCGCAGGCTCGGAGCGTGTTGGGTTGCTTCCTTTTCAGCGGCGACGACGTTTTCAAGAAAATCGGCGTTCTATCCGGTGGCGAGCGGTCGCGCGTCGCCCTCGTCTGCATGCTCCTGCGCCCGGCGAATTTCCTCATCCTTGACGAGCCGACGAACCACCTCGACATGCAATCGCAGGACGTGCTCCAGCGCGCGCTCATCGACTACCCCGGCAGCGTGATGATCGTTTCCCACAACCGGCAGTTCCTCGACGCCCTCGTCACCAAGACCCTCGAATTCCGCCCCGGCGAACAACCGACGCTCTACGCCGGAAACATCACCTACTACCTGGAAAAATCCGCCGAGGACGAAGCCGCGAAAAAGGGCATGCCCAAGCTCGCCACTCTCGGCGCGCCCGCCACTAACAACGGCTCGTCGCGCCAGTCCATCCCCGGCGTCAACCGCAAGGAACAACGCCGCATCGAAGCCGAGCAGCGTGAAATTCGCTCCAAGGTCCTCAAGCCGTTGGAAACCGAATTCACCGCCCTCGAAGCCAAGATCGCCGAGCTCGAAGGCGCGCAAGCCACGCTCACCGCCCAGCTCTCCAGCGAGGAAGTCAGCAACAACTCCGGCAAGCTCCGCGAAGTGACCAACGCCGTGGACAAGCTTGCGAAGTCGCTGGAGGTCAGCTACACCCGCTGGGGCGCGCTTTCCGAAGAGATCGAGAGGCTCCGCACCAAGCACGGCATCGAAGCCTGAGAGAAAAGTGTCTAGGCTGTCTCAGCCGGGGGCACATTCCGAAGTGGCTGGCGCTTCCCGCGGCCCACGTGACGGAAGAGTCTCAAGCCATCACCCAAAAAACGGTGGCCAAAACAATTCTTGTCAAAACTGTCTGAAAAACTAATTTCGGGACTGTCGAAAGATTGTGAAACGCATTGGTAAGATTTTTCTAATACCGGTGTTGAAACATTGCTTTCTTCTTTGATCACTGCTTACCCGGCGTTTTTCGTTTTCTGCCTCTTCCGCCAAATCCGTGGGTGAGACTACGACCTAACCACCGCGAAGCGGCGTGCCTCTCTTGAAAGTTGTCCACGACAGGCCGATTCGAGAATGGGACTGAAACTCGTCGGAGAAGCGGACTGTTGTGGGC
>JBGSTM010000301.1:0-3091 GCA_041736495.1 Akkermansiaceae bacterium | reverse complement strand
AACCGTGCCTGTGACCTTTCCGCGTTTTCCGCCGGGTATGACGGCGTTCGCAACACATTCGCCCGCCACCCTGCCGTCGTGATCCACGATGGAGAATGTTACCGCGGCATCACCCCGGGTATCAGTTGAGTTTTCAATCTCGGCGGTGATTTTCACCCGTGCGAGGTCCTTTGTCAGCGTCTCGGTGCGCGCGTAGATACCCTCCGTTCCCAGATTCGAGTATAGAGGCAGTGTGACATGCAGCGGGTCCGTTACATGAAGCCGGACGTTTCGATAGATCCCACCGTGGGGCGGGTGCCAGTTGGGATGATTCCAGGGAGTCGCACTCTCGAATTGCTCTCCGAAGCGATTGTCTGCCCGGACGACGAGCAAGTTCGGCGCACCAAACTTGAAATGCGGAGTGAGGTCGAATCCGAATGGAATGAAGCCGGTCTTGTTTTCCCCAAGGCGCTTGCCATTGAGATAGACTTCCGCGACCTGGCGGACGCCTTCGAACTCAATGAAGACACGCTTGCTCTGATCGGTGGCCGGCAGGGTGAATTTCTTGCGATACCAGGCGACTCCGGTCCATAGCTGGGATTCTCCGGTATGCCCGCCGATCCCGAAGTCATCGAAAGTATCGATGTCATTCCAAGTGTGCGGGCAACTCACGACCTGCCATGAGGAGTCATCGAAATCAGGATTCACGGCAGCGGGAACATTGTCGCGGATGAAACGCCAGTCCGGATTGAGATTGAGGGTGCGGCGGGGCGAGGCCTCGGAGGCACGCAGCCCGGTGGAGGAGAGGACCAGGGCAAGAGCGAGCAGCAGAAGGCGGGTGGCGTGGAATCGACGTGTCATGGAATTCATTGAATGATGGAAAAGGTTCCTTGCTGCGGGGTTTCTTGATCTGAAAAATGTTAAATCCGTTATTCCGGAGTGACGCTGACCCGGTAGAAGACAGCCGGGTCGGATGGAGAAAGATCCGTGAAGTACATGGTTTCACCGGTTCCCGGGAGGTCATCGGAGATCGACGGCCAAGTAGCGGTTCCAAGATCGGTGGAGCGCAAAACCCTGTAAGTGCGGTCCAGCACACTTTGCCACGTTACGACCCAACCGGATGGGCCGGCAGGTGCCACGGACCGGATGACAAAGCGGGACTGAGGGTCCATTGGAAGAGTGCCTGCCAGGTATTCATCACCGTTAGTTGAACCATCTCCATCCTTGTCACCATCGGCGGTTTGGCCAAGTCCACCGAAGTGGAGTTTCTCCCAAGCGTCAGGCATGCCGTCGAGATCACGATCAGGACTTGCCGTCGGATCCGCCAGGGCGAGCTCGGCGAGCTCACCGGGGGTGAGGGCGCGTTGATAGAGACGGACTTCGTCGATGGCACCCTTGAAGTGTTCGCTGGCACCGGCACCGGTATTGCCTCCGATGAAGAAGGGCAGCGACGCCTGCCCGTTGGAGTCGAATGTTTGGGCGGGACCCACCGCCACGCCATCGAGATAGTATTGGAAACTGGTGCCGGATTTCACCACCGCATGCTGATGCCATTCACCAGCGGCAAGATCCGCGTAATTGATGGTGTTCTGTTGATCGTTCAGGTGGTATTCGAACTTGGTGGGAGTGAACTTGATCCACTCGCTCGGATTGTTGTCGGCGGTTCCGGGACCGTTGTATCGATTGCCGATGATCACCGCATTCGGCGCGGCGTTCTCGTTTCTCGCCCAGAGCGACCAGGTGAAATCCTGACCGGATGTGAGAAGCGGCAGCAACAGGTTGGTGCTGACGGACTGGTCGATCCCGTTGAAGGAAAGGAAGGAACCGCGGGTTGAATCAAAATCCCATACCGGACTGTTGATCAGGGTCCCCGGATGCTTGTATCCGGATGAATCCGCCGCGGTGGTGCCGGTGGCTTCGTCAAACGACCAGTAGGCGATCAGGTCGGGATCCTCGGGCGGTGGCGTCAGAATGAGACCGATCCGCGGCCGGGTATCAAGCGGTGAACTGGCAGCGCCCTCGGACATCGTGAGCGTGGCGCGGCGAATGCCGTCCTTGGGTCCAGCCGAGTTGAGGCGGAGAAAGACAAACTCACCGGCCCCGGCGCCTGCGGCATACTGGGTATTGAGGTAGTCGCGAAGGGCATCGCTGCCGGTGGGAGAGGAGTTGATCAGGCCGAGAGGCGATGCATCTGTCAGAATGCCGACTTCAAGGAGGGTCGCATCCGTCGGGTCCGGGGTCGCAGTTTTGCCATAGTAGTCAGTGCCGAGAATCTCGTCGGAGTCCCGACGGTCCAGCCCGTAGAGATCGTTATCTCGCAGGGCGTTCTGTTTGACGGAGTAGTGGAAAGTGAAGGAGGCGGCCTCAAAGGGCGCGGCCACCGTTCCCAGATCGGGCAATTGGAAGACATAGACGGTGCTTCGATCGACCCAGGGATCACTGCCTCCGGTTCCGAGAAGCGTGGCGACGCCCGGTTGATCCACGACCTCGAGATTCTCCTTGATGCTGGCGTCACTGTTCTCACTGAAAAGCGTGATTTCCTGCGGCACGGTTGGCACCACGACGCCAAACGAGCGGATCGAGGCGGGTTGGCCCGATTGGGATGCGGCCATGGCGGTCACGGTGAGGCGAAACTTGCGGGCTACGACCGGCGGAAACCCGATCGTTTTAGAGGATCCGATGCCGGTGCCGTTTTCAAGTGGCTGCCAGACGCTTTCATCCCAGTATTCGAGCGCGTAGCTGCCAATCGCGTTGCCGTTTTCCTGAATCTTGATGGTGTCGATCGCCCGGGCGACGCCGAGGTCGAGCATGAGCCACTCGCCGGCGCCAGGACCGGCGGATGACCAGGAAGTGGCGTAGAGGTCATCGTTTGCCAACCTTGCAGCGCCGTTGTTCGCGGCGGAGGAGGCTGACATGTAGCCGCCATGGAGCCGGAGCTGCAACTGCGCGTCGAAGAGTGACTTCGGATAGATTTCGACGCCCTGCTGCTGGTTCGCGCCGACGTTGACAAGCGTGATGTTCTCCCCGGGCGACTGGAAACCGAAAAACTTGGGCAAGGAATAGGTATGGGTCTGGCGGTTGACCGTGTCCCAGAAGTTGAAGGTTTTAATTG
>JBGSTM010000250.1:0-16269 GCA_041736495.1 Akkermansiaceae bacterium | reverse complement strand
GAAGTCGGGCTTGGCGGTTTCGGGTGGCGGTGCCGGAGCTGCGACTGCTGCCGGTGCGGGTGCCGCAGCGGGCGTGGACACTGGAGCCGATTTGGCAGGCTCGGAAGGGCCGGCTGAAGCCTGCGCTCCGGTATCGATGGTGGCGATGACGGCGCCGATGAAAACCTCCTCGCCTTCCGGGGTCAGGATTTTCAAACGTCCGGACGCGGGTGCTTCGAGTTCGTTAGAGACCTTGTCGGTTTCGAGAGTGACCAGGACTTCGCCCTGCACGACTTGCTCACCGTCGCTCTTGCGCCATTTCGCGACATTCGCGGAGGTGATGGATTCACCGGCGGCGGGCACCTTGAGTTCGACGACTCCTCCGGATGCCTGCGGGGCGGCGGCCGGAGCTTGCGATGCAGGGGTTTCCATGACGGGTGCTGCGACAGCGGGTGCAGCGGCCGAAGCGGCGTCTCCGGAAATGCGGGCGATGACCGTGCCGATCGAGACCTCTTCGCCCTCGCCGACGAGAATCTGAAGCGTGCCCTCGCTGGCGGCTTCGAGTTCGTTGGAGACCTTGTCGGTTTCAAGCGTGACGAGGATTTCGCCCTTCACCACGTGATCGCCGTTTTTCTTGTGCCAGCGGGCGACATTGGCGGAGGTGATGGATTCGCCGGCGGCGGGAACTTTGACGTCGAGTGACATGGATGAAGCGTGGTGAGAGTTAGGGGAAAAATTTCGGAATCAGACCTCGAAGGCCTGGGCAAGGAGGGCCTTCTGCTCGCGGTAGTGCATCGCCTTGGAACCCGCGGCGGGACTGGAGGCGGTGCCCCGGCCAGCGTAGCGGATTTTGCTGCCGACGGCGCGTTCGAGGCGAGGGAAGATATAAGACCAGGCACCCATGTTGAGTGGTTCCTCCTGACACCAGACGAAATGGGAGGCGTTCACGTATTGGCTGACGATCGCACCGACCATCTCCCGATGGAACGGATAGAGCTGCTCGACGCGCACGATCGCGGCGGTTTCGATGCCCTTTTCCTGACGATGTGCCATGAGGTCGTAGTAAACCTTGCCGCTGCAGAAAATGATGCGGTCGACATCGGCCGGGTTGTTGAAGACCTTGATGTCCGGAAGGATTTCCTGGAAACAGGTGCCTTCCATGAAATCAAATTCCTGTGAGACGGCTTCGGGTCGGCCCAGCAGGCTCTTGGGCGTCATCAGGACGAGCGGCTTGCGGAAATCGCGGTGTTTCTGGCGGCGCAGCGCGTGGAAATACTGGGCCGGCGTGGTGAAGTTCCCGACGATCATGTTCTTCTCCGCGCACAGCTGGAGGAAGCGCTCGAGGCGGGCGCTGGAATGCTCGGGGCCCATGCCTTCGTAGCCGTGCGGGAGCAGCATGACCAGATCGCTCGGCGTCTGCCACTTGGACTCGGCGGAGGATATGAACTGGTCGATGATGACTTGCGCGCCATTGGAAAAGTCCCCGAACTGGGCCTCCCACAGCGTCAGCATGTTCGGATAGGAAAGCGAATACCCGTAGTCGAAACCGAGCACGGCGAACTCGGATAGAAAGGAATTGTGCACGCAGAATTTCGCCTGGTTCGGATCGACGTGCTCCAGCGGGATGTAGCGCTCGCGCGTCTCGTAGTCGTAGAAAACCGCGTGGCGCTGGGAGAAAGTGCCGCGGCGGCAGTCCTGACCGGACAGGCGCACCGGCGTGCCTTCCAGCAACAGGGAGCCGAAGGCCAGCGATTCGGCGAAGGCCCAGTCGATCGGGCCGCCGTTCGCCAGCGCATCGACGCGGCGCGGGATGAAGCGCTTTTCGAGCGTCGGGTTCAGATTGAAATCGTTCGGAATCGTCGTAAGTACACGGCCGATCTGCTGGTAGGCGTCCCGGTTGATGCCGGTCGGCACCGGGGCGTGCGAATACGGCGGCTGGTCGATGCCGGTCGAGCCGCTGAACGCGGTGCGGTCGCCGGCTTCCTGCAGGCTGAGCATTTTCTGATAGCCGGATTCCAGTTTCTCCCAGATCGCCTGTTCGAGCGATTCCAGGTCGGCGCGGGAGATGATGCCCTCGGCGACGAGCTGTTGTTTGTAAATCTTCCCGAAGGTCGGGCGGTCCGCGATTTTCTTGGCGATGATCGGCTGGGTGAAGGCCGCCTGGTCGGCTTCGTTGTGGCCCTGGCGACGGTAACAATACATGTCGAGCACGATGTCGCGGCCGAATTTCTGGCGGAATTCGAGGGCGAACAGCGCGGCCCAGTAGAGTTCCATTGGCTCCTCGCCGTTGACGTGGAGGATCGGCGCTTCGATCATTTTCGCCACGTCGGTCGCGTACGCGGATGAGCGCGCGTCAGCCGGGGCGGTGGTGAAGCCGATCTGGTTGTTGATGATGAGGTGGATCGTACCGCCGGTCCGGTAGCCCTTGAGCTGGGAGAGATTGAGCACCTCCGCGACCGAACCCTGGCCAGCGAAGGCGGCGTCGCCGTGGAGGAGAATCGGCAACACTTGTTGGCGGTCGATTTCTCCACCGCTGAGGTCGTTGAGCACCCGCTGGCGGGCGCGGGCCTTGCCCTCGACGATGGAGTTGACGGCTTCCAAGTGGCTGGGATTCGCTGCGAGGCTGACGCGCACCTTGCCGTCGGACAATTCGCGGATGCTTTCGTAGCCGAGGTGGTATTTCACATCGCCGTCGCCCGCGACCGTCTCCGGCTCGTAGGTTGGGGTGAACTCATACAGCAGGGTGGTGAGGGATTTCCTCACAAAGTTGGCGAGAATGTTCAGCCGTCCGCGGTGGGACATGCCCATTTCGATTTCCTTGACGCCTCGCGATGGGCAGCCTTCGAGGATGGCGTTGAGGATGATCATCGCGCCCTCGCCGCCTTCGTTCGAGAAACGTTTTTCGCCGAGGAACCGCTTGCCGAGGAAATTCTCAAACGCCTCCGCTTCGAGCACCCAGCAAAGCGAATTGAGCTTTCTCGCCGGAGTTTCCTCGGACCGCACCGCGTGCGTTTCGATCCGCTCGCGCACCCAGTGGCGGACGGTCGTGTTGTGGATGTGCATGAACTCGAAGCCGATCTTGTTCGAGTAGGTCGCCTCCAGCGCGGCCACCATGTCGCGCAGCTTCATCTTGTGGCCGTGGCGGAAAAACGAATTCCAAACCACCTTGTCCAAGTCCTCCGTCGCCAGGCCGAACTGCTCGATTTTGAGCCGCGGGTTGTGCTCCGGCTCGTCCAGTGGATTGATCGCCGCCTGGGTGTGGCCGAGCGTGCGGCAATTATAAATCAAACTCACCACCTTGCCGAAGAATGCCAGATCCGCGTCGGATGCCGTTCCGGGGGCCGAAGCTGCTCCAGCCGCTGTCGCCTCTTCCTTGCGCTTCACCTGGGCGGACCCCAGCTCGAAGCCTTCGAAAAACGCCGCCCAGGTCGCATCGACCGAGTTCGGGTCCTCGCACCATTCGGAGTATTTGGATTCCAACAATTCTGCGTTCTGTCGCGGCGAAACCGAAGAGTTCATGTGAAATGGGTAAAATATCGTGGCGCGCCCGCAAATTTCCCGCTTGGCCCGCCACGCACGCGGCTTCATTAAAGGGCGCAGTGCACCGCGTCAACCGCGCAAGCACGAATATCACCGCAATCCACGGAACTGAAATCATGATCGAAGTGAACGACCTTACCAAGCGATACGCCCGCCACGAAGCGGTCCGCGGCATCAACTTTTCCGTGGCCCAGGGTGAAATCGTCGGTTTCCTCGGACCCAACGGCGCCGGCAAGACGACCACGCTGCGAATGCTCACCGGCTACCTGCCGCCCACCTCCGGCACCGCCACCATCGCCGGCTTCGACATCTTCCGCCAATCCATCGACGCCCGCCGCAAAATCGGCTACATGCCGGAAAACGTCCCGCTCTACGAGGACATGCGGGTGAAGGAATACCTGAAATTCCGCGCCCAGCTCAAAGGCCTCGGCAGCAGTGACACCCGCCGCCGCGTCGGCGAGGTCATCGACATCTGTGGCCTCGAAAGTGTGCGCCGCAAGATGATCAAGACGCTCTCAAAAGGCTACCGCCAGCGCGTCGGCCTGGCAGATGCCCTCGTCCACGACCCCGAGCTGCTCATCCTCGACGAGCCTACCAACGGGCTCGACCCGAACCAAATCCGCCAGATCCGCGAACTCATCCGCCACCTTGGGCAGACCCACACCGTGCTCATTTCCACCCACATCCTCTCGGAGGTGGAAATGATCTGCAACCGCGTGATCATCATCGACGGCGGGGAAATCAAAGCCGCCGACACGCCCGCCAACCTCGTCGGTCAGATGCGCGCTGCCGGCCGCATCCAGGTGGAAATCCAGGCCGACACCGAAGTCGTCGCCGGTGCGCTCAACCGCCTGGAAAACGTCAAAAAAGTCACGCCCGAGCCGCAGGACGGCGGCTGGACGCGCTACACCGTGTGGGTCGATTCCGGCACCGATTCCCGCGAACGCATCGCCCGCCTCTGCGCCCAATACGGCTGGCCACTGCGCTCCCTGTTCCGTCACGTCGCCACGTTGGAGGATGTCTTCGTGGAACTGACGCGGAAGGATTGAGGTGACACAGGCATTCCTGCCTGTAATTTCTAATCACCCAGCCCCTTCGCATACACATCGTCCTCGGTGAAAACGATGATCATCGGGCGGCAGCAGACTTCGCAATCATAGTCCACCTCCGTCGGCATTTCATCCGGATGCGGCACGGCGACTTCGAAGACTTCAAAACAGGTCGGGCAGGTGACTTCGGCGAGTTCCATGGCGGCAGAGTAGCGGTGATCACCGGTCGCCGCGAAGTCCTTTTTTCGATTCGAGGCGACCGGTGATCGCCACCACATCCCCATTTGCAATCCCGCATCATTGCAAGCCCACCACCACCCTGAAGAACCTCGCCTGCGCGCCGCCCGACAGCAGAGGATAGTTCAGACCGGCCACCTCATTCACTCCATCGGTGGCTAAAACGGTCGGAGCGGTGTTGTCAGTCTCCCAACTGGATAGGTCGGCGCTGAACTGTGCAGTGTAGGTGAGACCCGCAGCCACATAATCGGCGCGTCGGATGAATTTCGCGGTGGGGGTTCCGTTGAGAATCTGCGTGGTGATACCGCCGGGCGTGATGACGTTGCCCAAATGGCTGAGTTCATTGCGTGAGGCAGAAGCGGGATTCAATCCGAAGGCGAAATTCAACAGATTCGCGAGTCCGTTGGCGCCGGGCGAATTGGGATCGTCCCCAACGGCATTGGCTTGCGCCCATTGCTGGAACGCCGGGCGGAGCTCGTCCGCACCGATGTCCGGGGTCGTGAGTGAGCGGGTGTCACCGTCGTAGTCGGTGGTCACTCCGGCCACTGGAGTACCGGTGTTGTTGACCAAGACATTGCCAGTCGGCACGAGATGAAGGTTTCCATTCGCAGGATCCACAAACATTGCGCTGGTGTAGTTGCCACCGGGGTTGCCAGCGCTGGAGTGGGTGTCGCCGGGGACCAGCGCCTGCCATTGCGCGAAGTTGATGGGTGTGCCGGTGGATGCATCGAAGAAGAAGTTCGCGGCCGTGTCCATGCCGGTCCCGGCGTAGACGTTGTAATCCATGGTCAGTAGGCCGCTAGACGACTGAGCGGCGGCACGGTGGCTGCCGCCGCCTGCGCGGACGTTCAGGAAGATATTGTTCTTCACCGTGGCAGTGGCGTAGCCGGAAATCTCGAAGGCACTAGTGGCAGTTTGCGCGCTGCCGGACCCTGAGATGAGCACCGTGTTGTGGCTGATGAAAGCCGTGCCTCCGGTCTTTCCACCGACTTGAATGCCGGAGAGACTCTGCGCCGTGGTACCGAAGGAACTCAGCGCGACCATATTGTTCACCGCCGTCACCATCTGGCCTGCATTGGGATAAACAATGATACCAACAACACTGTTGCTGGCTGCGGTGTTCCCTAGGTTCCGGAGACGGTTGTCGGTCACCGTGGTGTTGCCGTTGTAACTCTGGATGCCGTATGCGCGGGAGTCTGACAACAGGTCGCGCACGGTGTTTCCACGAATCATGTTTGTCCCGAGTCCGTTGAACGTGATGCCGTGGATATCATCCGAGCGCGGGACAGTCTGGTAGATCGTGTTTTCAATGACATTCCACGAGTCACTGCCAGCAGCTACATACAAGCCCCGGGCAAGGAAGTTGGACAGCTCGTTGTTGGAAATCGTGTTGTTGCTGTTCGCCACCGCATCCGAGGTGCCGGACGAATAGACCAGATTGGCGGGCACACTCGTGACATCGCTGCGGTCACGGATGTGGTTGCCCGCCACGGTGTTGTTGTCGTTGCCCGTAGTTAGCCCCGTGCTGAAGAACACCACTCCCGACGACGAGCTGGCCGTATTGCCTTCGAGCACACAATTCCGGATGGTGTTGTTCGATGCATCGTTGATCAAAGTGATGGTCGCTCCGTTGGTGTTCGTATTGCGGAAGGTCAAATACCGCCCGCTGCCGCCGAAACTGCCATCGATGGTCACTCCGTTCGCTCCGGAAAGGCGGATCAAGCCGTTAAAGCCCGAGCCGGAAATCGTCCGCATGGTGGGGCTGTCCGGTTGGATGGTGATGTCAGCCGTGTTGGAATTCAGTGTCATCCTGCCGTCTTCAACGACATCGCCCGTGATTTTCACGATGAGATTTGAGGTGAGCGGGACGGTATTCAAAGCAACGAAAAGTCCGTTCGCGCCGGTGAGATCTGGAAAGTTGCCTCCAGGACCGACGGTCACCGTGCCACCGCTCGGAGCGATGCTGTAGCTGTTCACACCAGCGACGGGTTTTGCGTTGATGTTCTGCACGGGGGGATTGGCCGAGGCTGTCGCGGCAAGCGGGCTGGAGCCAAGGTTGTTTGCGGCATCCTGCGCGACGACGAAGTATTGGATGCTGTCCCCCTCACTCACGCTGCCACCACTGATGAGCGTGTAATCAATCGTAAAGCTGTAGCTACCACCTCCCCCGTCGTTGCCAGTGACATACTTCCAGCCGTTGCCGGATGAGTCATTGGCAACATTGAAGACATCGGAATCGGTGGATTTTTTGAAATAGAGTCTTGGGGCATTCGGCCCGCTTTCGACAGTGCCGCTATTGTCCACGAAGTTGGCCCAGCCGCTCAGGACCCGGTTGGTGGCAAGCCCGACTGGAGCGAGCAGCGGGTAGCTAATCGCTGGCGGGAAGATATCGCCCGTCGAGGAGAAATTGCCTGCATCCGCCCCGATATCCACGGGGCTCAGGCTGCTGCGCGGCTGGCCATCGAAATCATCAGAGACAGCGGCGATGGGCAGACCGCCTCCCTCGGCGGGATTGCCCGGTTGCAGGTGCAGGTCCACGTCGCCCGCATCGCCAACGGGATTGACGAAGAGAGGATCGGCCACTGCGCTGGAACCGTCTTGACGTGTTGCTACCTGCAACGCGGCAAGGGTGGAGCAGTCTGCGCCATCATAATATCCGAGCATGCCTCCACTGCCGCTGACGAAGTAGATGTTGTTGTCCGCGATCAACGTGGAAAACACATTGGACCCGAAGGCGTAGTGTTTGCTCGTTGCTCCACTGTTGCTGCGGGCGTTGACGAAAATATTGTTGCGAAAGACCCGGCGAGTGTAAAAGTCGCTGCTGGCATATGCTGAGGTGCTGCGCACGCCGGCAGTCTGCGTGCCGCCCACAAAAACGGAGTTGTGATAGAAATTCCGCACTTCATTAAACGATCCAGATTCAAAAATGCCAGCCACTGACGATGCGCCCGCCGTGCTGACTCCGCTGGCATCAAGGCCCACGCGCACCATGTTGTTCTGCACCGTGTAGGCACCACGTTCGAAATTCATCCCGTACAGCCGCGATGATGCACTGGTAGAGTCGATCGAAAGACTATGCACCATATTGCCTGCAATAAGCGACGGGGAAGACGATTCTCCCGAGCAGTAAATCCCGGCAACCTCAACGCTGGCGGAAGTTGTAGAGTTTAAGAGTGAATGCACCACGTTCCCAGAAACAATCGGGCTGCTTGAAAAAGGCCCCAAAGAAGAACCCGCCAAAATGCCAAGCACCGACGCAGAGCCTCTTTTTTCAGGATTCCGACTCACCGTGGAAAGGTTTCTGACGGTATTCCCAGTAACTGTCTTCTCTACGGCATAGTTTGCAATTCCGATGATTTGTCCTGCACTTGAGGTGCCGGAATAGCTGCTGTTGAGATTGGCCACCGTGTTGCCCGTAATGCTTGCACTTTCGGCAGAACCGATAATGCCCGCAACCTTTTGGGTCGTCGCAGCGGACGGCATGGTGGCGTTGAGGCTGTTTGCCGTGGTGGTGCTGCCCACCATGTTGTTCGCAATGCTCACTGTTGGAGCCGATGTTTGAATTCCGATCAATGAAGCGTTCGTCGTGTTGGAGCCAACGTTGTTATTAACTACGGCCAGCGAGCTGCTGATTTGCTGGCCGCTGCTCTCCGAGCCGATGCCGAACGTGCTTCCGAGCGTGCCCGAGGTGGTGACGGAAATGGAATCCGTGCCCGTGGCGCTACCGATGGTATTGCCCGTTACTGTTCCAATGTTCGCACTGCCCGCCGGCACAGCGATCCCGCTCCAGATGCTGAACGCGTCGTTGGTGGTGCCGCTCGTCGTCCAGGTGATGTTCCGGATGGTATTGCCCTGCACGCTGCTCGCAGTGGTGGTGCCGACGTTGAGCTGGATGCCTTTGAACAGGTACCTCGCCGCGGTGCCGGTCGTCGTCCACGCCGTGCCGCCCGCATTCGGTGCACTGCCTCCGACGAAATTGCCGGTAATGATGAAGTTGTTGCCGGAGGTGTTGTTGATGAATACGGCTCGGACATTTGCCGCCACCCCAGCGCGGCTGGCGGTCTGAAAAAAGCTGTTGCCGGTGATGCTCCAGTCGGTGTTGCCACCATCGAGCCGCACTCCCGCGGCATCGACGGCGGCGGGTGAATAAAAATTGAAGACATTGCAGTTGGAGATCGTATTGCCGCTGTTGTTTTGCTCGGTGGTATTCGTGGAGCCGAGCGAATAGATTGCATTGGCCGGTGTGCTCGCGCCATCACCGATATCGCAAGAGTCAATCGTGTTGTTGTCATTGCCATTCGGACCGTCGGTGCCGTCAAAGAAGATGACGCCGCCACGGGAACCAAGAAAAGGAGGGACACCTGCATTCACACCTCGGAACGTGAGATGCCGCAGGGTGTTTCCGTTGGCTTCCCTAACGAACCGCAGCGCCACTCCTTCGATGGAGGTGTTTGCGATGGTCAACTCCTTCGCCGTCCCCACTCCACCGGCCCGCCCATCAATGGTCACAAACTGCGTGCCATCCAAATCCACGGTTACGAAATAGTCACTGGAAATCGAAAGTCCTGCGGCTCCGCTCTGTGGCCGAAGCGTAAGTGTATTCGTAACCGTAGTGAACAAATTGTTGAAGACCAGCGGGAAACTTTCAACGCTGCTGACATAGGAAGGCTGGAGTTCCAATGTTAGCGGTCCGGTTAGCGATTTCACCCGGATGTCATCGAGGACCTCCGTGACGGAGAGATAGTCTCCCGTCGGTCCGATGCTCAGGGTGCCGCCGAGACTGCTCACAAGAAGGGTGTAGGTTTTCGTGGTGCCGTCTGGCGCGGTGATGACGATGGCGATCGTGTTGCTTCCCTGGTTCAATGCTACGGGCGTGGCAGGGCTGCCACCATTCACGGTGACCGTGGCAAGCGGGTTGGTCGGTGAAGGGGTCACCGTGATGCTGCTGGTCGTGCTGGCGACGCGGCTGCGGTAGATCAACGTGTTCGCTGCGACGCCGGGCGAAAAGGTTGCTCCGCCACTCAGCGACAGGGATGCAAGGTTGGCCTCGTTGGCGGGGGCGAATTCATCCGCACCGATGTCGGGAACGAAGCTGTTGCGTGCCTCGCCATCGAAGTCGTCGCTCACCGCAGGGATGGGGGAACCGCCGTTAGCGACCGGGCTGACGGACTGTGCATGCAAGTCGACTGACGTGGCGGTGCCCGAAGCATTGATGAAGAGCGGATCGGCATTGAGGCTGGCTGAGTCCATCCCGGTGGCGGTCCGCCACGCGGTAGGGGTGGTCCTCTCAACGCTGGCGAAGATACCGAGCACGCCGCCGGTGCCGTTGACGAAGTAGAGGTTGTTGTTCGCAGTCAGCCCGGCAGGGTTCGCGGCACTTCCGCCGTATTGCACGGCGTAGTGCCTGCCGCTGCCGCCGCTGTTGGTGCGCGCATTGACAAGGATATTGTTCCTGAAGTTGCGGGTGCTGTTGATGATGGTGCTCGTCAATGCATAGGTGCGGTTCGGACCAGAGGTCTGACTGCCACCCACATAAACGGAATTGTAATAGTAGTTCCTGCCTGACGTGCTGCCATCGAAAATGCCACTCAACTGGGAAGCGCCCGCCGTGCTGTTCCCACTGGCATCGAGACCCACGCGCACCATATTGTTCTGCGCAGTGAAGGTGCCGCCGTTGAAAGACATTCCATACAATATTGACCCCGTACTGGTGGAGGCAATGGCGAGGCTGTGCACCAAATTTCGGGTGATAAAATTCGGTCCAGTGGAGGTGTTTCCCGCGTAGTAAATCCCGATGACATTGACAGACGAGTTTGATGTGTTTGCGAGCGAATGGACGACGTTTTGGGAAACGGTCTGGCCCGCCGCCGTCGAGGATTGGCTGATGCCCAGCACCGCAGAAGAGGTGGCTGTGCCCGAGTTCGAGCTGGTTGTGGACAATTTGCTCAAGGAATTGCCGGAAATGGTGTTGATGCCGGCGGACGTCACGATGCCTCGGATCTGTCCGGAGTTGGAGTTTCCAGAGTAGTTGTTTTTGAGATTCGCCACCGTGTTGCCCGTGATACTTGCGCTGGTGCTGCTCGTGCTGAAAATACCGGTCACCTGCTGCCCCGCGGAGGAATTGGACGAGGTTGCGGCATTGAGGCTGTTGACGGTGGCGGTACTGCCGATGGTATTGCCTGAAATCGTGTTTGCCCCGCCAGTGACCTGAATGCCCACGAGCGAAGCGGACACGTTGGTGGCTGAGCCGCTCGTGGTGATGGAACCGATGGCGTTGTTGGCGATGGCTACCGTGCCACTACTAGCCGAACTGATGCCGAATGTGGTGCCGCCAGTGCCCGAGGTGGTCACTGAAATCGAGCCCGTGCCCGTGCCGCTGCCGATGGAGTTACCGGTGACCGTGCCAATGTTCACATTGCCCGCTTGCGCATGAATGCCGCACCAGATGCCGGACTGAGTTGTGGCTGAGCTGCTTGTCGTCCAGGAAATATTCTGGATGGTATTGCCCTGCGCGCTACTCGACGTAGTGGTCGCAACGTTGAGGCGGATCCCTTGGAATAAGTAAGCTGCCGAAGTACCTGTAGTCGTCCACGCGGTTCCGCCAGCATTGGCTGCGCTGCCGCCGATGAAATTGCCGGTGACGGTGAAGTTGTCGCCGGAGGTGTTGTTGATGAAGATGGCACGGACATTCGCCGCCACCGCCGCGCGGCTGGCGGTCTGGTAGAAGCTGTTGCCGGTGATGCTCCATCCGGTGTTGCCGCCATCGAGCCGCACGCCCGCCACATCGTTGGTTGTGGAATAAAAGTTGAAGACATTGCAGTTGGAGACGGTGTTGCCGCTGTTGTTCTGAGCGGTGGTGCTGGTGGAACCGAGCGAGTAGAGGGCGTTGACGGGCAGGGTCGCGCCGTCGCGGAGATCGCAAGTGTTGATGGTGTTGTTGTCGTTGCCATTCGCGCCAGTAGTGGTGCTGAAGACGACGGTGCCGCCGCTGGCGCTGGTATTCACGCCTTGCAGGGTGAGATGGCGCAGGGTGTTGTTACTGGCCTCATTGATGAAGCGCACCGCTCGCCCGCTGCTACTGGTGTTGGCGATGGTAAGTTGCTTCGCCGTTCCCACTCCGCCGGGCCGGCCATCAAGGGTTAGGAACTGCGCTCCATTCAAATCCACCGTCGCCGCCGTCGTGTCATTGCTGGAAATCGAGAGGCCGATGGCTCCACTTTGCGGTCGCAGTGTGAGGGAACTGATAGCGGTGGTTGAGAGATTGCCAAAGACGAGGGGAAACGTTTCGACGCTGCTGAGGTAGCTTGGTTCAAGTTCCAGCACGAGGGGGCCGGAGAGAGTCAGAGTCTGAACCTCCGCGATGGCGGCGGCGATGCTGGCATAGTCACCCGTGGGACCGATGGATTTCGTTCCGGAGAGCGGCGCGGCGGAAAGCGGGGAGGCGATTGCGGCAAGCAAAGCCAGAACGGTTTTCATGGGTTGGAAAGGGTGATGGTGGGAAATGTTCGTTACACGAATGATTCACTGCTGCCAAGGTCTTTGATATTAGAGATTGATAGGACAGGCATTTGAAGCGGGTTCCACGCCGGCCGCGTGGCCTCGGTCGCCGCCACTTCCCCGCTTGCAAGGCCCCTGCACTCTGCCATCCTCCTCCCGTATGGCTGAGAAAACGCTGTTTGAAAAAATCTGCGACAAGGAGATCCCGGCGACCATCGTTTACGAGGACGACCTCTGCGTGGCTTTCCGCGATATCGCCCCACAGGCTCCGGTGCACATTCTGGTGATTCCCCGCAAGGCGATCACGCGTGTGGGGCTGGCAGGGGAGGAAGACGAGGCGGTGCTGGGGCACCTGTTATTGACCGCCGCCAAGGTCGCGCGTGGCGAGGGCATCGCGGATACCGGATACCGGCTGGTGATCAACAACGGCCGCAACGGCGGCGAGGCAGTGCCCCATTTGCACGTCCACCTGCTCGGCGGACGCCAACTCCAATGGCCACCCGGCTGATGAGAAAACGCCACATTTTCAAACTCTTCGCCACGACGATGCTCACCGGCACCGCGTGCAGCCACAGCTCACCCACCCCGCCGCCACGGGTTCCGCGGTTGGTGCTGGTGCACGGCATCTTCGAATCGGGAAAGAAGTTCAAAACCTTCAAGGACCACCTGGAGGCCCGCGGCTTCGAGGTTTATGTCCCGGCGCTGGATCACCCCGATGGACGGGGCGGACTGGAAAAACTCGCTGTCGGCCTGAAGCGCGACATCGACAGGAAATTCGGTCCCGAGGCACCGATCAGCATTGTCGGCTTCAGCATGGGCGGCATCGTGAGTCGGCAATACCTGCAACACCTCGGCGGTGCGGCGCGCTGCGAGAATTTCATCACCATTTCCAGCCCGCATCACGGGACCGCGCTGGGCTGGGTCTATCCGACTCAGGGAGCCGCACAAATGCGCCCGGACAGCCCGTTTCTAGCGGAACTCAAGCGCTCGGAGGATCGACTTGGCAAGATGCGGGTGACGTCACTCCGCACGCCGCTGGATCTGATCATCGTCCCGCCGAAAAGTTCGGTGTGGGAACGGGCGGAAAACCTGCAGTATCCCGTGATCCTCCATCCGTTGATGCTCGAGTCCCGCAAGGTGCTGGCAGATGTGGAGCAGCGGTTGTTGAAATGACCCTTTCAAACAAAAACCCCGCCCGCCGTGAACCGGCATGCGGGGTTGATGAAGGCGGGCGGAACGATCACTCGCCGTCCGATTTTACTTTTCCAAGCACTTCGACGCGCACCTTGGCGACGCCGCGGTGGACAAAGCCAAGTCGTTCGGCGGCGCCGATGGTGACGTCGATGATGCGTCCCTTGATGAAAGGACCACGATCATTGATGGTGACGACTTCCGACTTGCCGTTCGCTTCGTTGATCACGCGCACCTTGGTGCCCATGGGCAGGGTCTTGTGAGCGGCGGTGGCTCCGTTGTTGCAAAGCCGCTGTCCACTTGCGGTCTTGGTGCCGTAATTGGTCCGGATGGAGTACCAGGAGGCTTTACCGTGTTCTACCGATTTTACCGCAAGTTCGGGCTCGTTCGGTTGGTTTCGTTGTTTGGTGTTTGCATTCCCGGTTGTCGCGCAACTGGGAATAAGGATGACGCCGGCGATTGCCAGGGCCACGGATTTTAGGTTCCGGGTCATGTTCATCGTGTTAAGTCCCCTTTGGGGCAGGGCTTGGATAAAAGACCCCATCTGAGGACACAAGCAAAAACTACTCCAGCCAAAACCGACATAATCCTTTGATTTTCAGTGTTCTTAGATCGACTATTTCGGATATCTTAACAATTTTCTGGATAATCTGGCACGGATTTTGTTAACAGACCTTAGATGCTTGAGCAGCGAATACCCTCCAACAGGCACCGGTTTACCGGTGCTGATTTGGATTTCCTGTCTGCGGTGCTGGCACCGGGAGAGCAGCGGCCGCATCTGGAGAAACTCTGGGCGGATCCGGAAGCGCTGCGGGAAATCCTCGATTTGAAAGAGGTTTTCCGCGGGCTGTTGGATGCCCCCTGCACGCTGCATGTTTCGCCGAGATTTTATTTTTACGTATTGGTCCGGCATGCGTTCCTGCAGGCGGGCCTGGGCAACGCGGACCTCGCGGATTATGTCGCCGGGGTGATGACCAAGCGGATCTGCCCGTCTCCCGACGACCGGCTGCAAAACATCGTGGGCGGACTCACCCACGCCTCGGACTTCATCGCCATCATATCCAACGCGAAGGGACGGATGCGGTTCCACCTGCAAGTGGCGGCGGGAAACCAGTTCCTGGTGCTCAGCGGTCTCTATCCGGAATTCCTCAAACGTCGCAGCGAGGACTGGGGAGCTCCGGATCTGGAATTTTACGAATCGTTCGCCCAACAAGCCTTCCGCAGCGCGGCGGACGAGCGACTGGCTGCGGGGACAGCCTCGCGCAATCTGCTGGGCGCGCTCTCGGAAGCGATGCCCACCGCCCGCCGCTCGCTGAACCGGGTGGCGGAGGAATTTGTGTTTCTGGGGGGGTGATCACGGTGTCTCCCGCCAGCTCGCGCGGGCGAGACGCCATCCGTCATCTTCCTTCTCCCAGTCGAAGGTGGCGTCGAACTTCCCGTCGGCAGGGCGATAGGTCGGCAGCTCGACGAGGCCGGTGAGCGTGAGACGCACCTGGGCCTTGTCGCCGGTGACGTTGATCGAATGGATTTTGTCCTTCTTGAAACGGGTCTGTTTGGCCTGGTCGCAAATCCACGAAAACGCGGACTCCAATTCGGGGCGTTCGAAGCTGCCGTTGGCTTCCCGGATTGTCGGATTCTCGAGCTCGATGTTCGGGGCGAGCAGGGCGTTGAGCGAGTAAACCGCCATCTGCCGGCCGACTTTTCCGCTGCCGCCTTCAAGCGTGAGCGTGGAAAGCAACGACATGGTGCGGCGTTTCACCACCTGCGTCGGCGAAAACCACCAGATTCCGAAAATGGCGAGCAGGCCGACAACGACCAACGGGATGGTGAAACGTTTCATGACGGGGAGGCGGCCTGTTGGTTGGGATCGTAGAAGATCCGGATGTCCGCCTTGTCAGTGCCGAGCAGTTGCTGGGCGCGCTTGAGGGCGGCGCGGGTGGATAGATTCGGATTCCGCGGATTGGTGAGGAAGATGTTGCTTTCGCCGGTCCGGCGGTCGCAGCCGTCCTGGAGCGTGACGAGGATGCCGGACTTTTTCAAAACCCTGTAAACCTCGCGGGTGGCTCCGGACACGATCAGGTGCAGGCCTTTCTTCCGCATGAAGAGGATCAGGTCTTCCAGCGCCATCACACTCGTCGCGTCGAGATGGCGGGCGTTTTTCAAGCGCAGGATGATCACCTTGATCGCGGGATCCGCAGCGGTGCGGTGGATCTGGGTGCGGAAGAGTTCGGCGGCACCGAAGAACAGGTCTCCTTCCACGTGGACGATGGAAATCGCGGGAATCGGTCGCTGCCGCTTTTCCCCCATTTCCCGCAGCTCGCCGGCTTCGCTGAATTCATATTCGATGAGATAGGGATGGCTCGCCTTGCGCAGAAAGAGGGTGATTGAAATCGCCACGCCAATGAAAATCGCCACGTGCAGCGGTGCTAACAAGGTTGCGATGAAGGTGATGACCAGCACCGTCGCGTCGTCGGACGTCGATCGCAGGCAGATCCGGATGTGGCGGATATTGAAGAGCGAAAACGACAACGCGATCACCAGCGCCGCCAGCCCGGGCTTGGGCACGAAGTCGATCAACGGCATTCCCCACCCGACCGACGCCGCAATCAGGATCGCGAATCCCGCCGTGTAAATCCCGGAAAACAACGAGGCGAACCGTGTCCGCGCGCCGGACTCCTGGTTGAGCATCGAGCGGGTCAGCGAGCCGGACGCCGGCATCCCGCCGGCGAAGGCGGTGGCGAGGTTGGCCATGCCCACCGCGAGCATGTCCTGGTTC
>JBGSTM010000206.1:0-1605 GCA_041736495.1 Akkermansiaceae bacterium | reverse complement strand
GTGCGGATGGGCGGCAGCGGCGACACGACAAAAACGCAGCGCCTCTGGACCCTCGACAAGCGCGGCTCGGACTGCGCCACCCCGACCGCCCATGACGGAAAATTCTACCTCCTCCAGGACAACGGCCCGACCCGCGGCACGGTGAGCTGCCTCGACGCGGAGACCGGCAAGATCCTCTGGGAAACCGTCCTGCCGAAGGGCCCTGCGATCTACTACGCTTCCCCCATGATCGCCGGCGACCGGCTCTACTGCGGCCGCTCCGACGGCACGATCTTCTGCGGCCGGATCACCGATGGCGGCTTGGTCGATGTGAACGCCAACGCACTGGGCGAACCGCTGGTGGCCACCCCGGTCGCGGTCGGCGATTCCCTTCTGGTGCGGACCCACGAGCATCTCTGGTGCTTCCGCTGACTGGACTGATTTTGAAGAGATTGGAAAGGAACAACAGTTCACCCAAAAGGTGAGAGATGTTTCCGCCTACTCCTTAAGTGAGATCACGCAAAACCAGTAGAATCAGTGGTGTCCCGGCTGCTGGCATCGGTTTCCCGTCCGGGTTCAACGGCCGGGTGGAGTCGCTCCGGTTTTCGGCTATCGTATTTTCCTCCGGTGCGCAATATTGGTTGCTCCGTCCACAAGCTGCGGGCAATGCCACCGATGAAGATCCCGCCCACGTTTCGAGCTTTCCGCAATCGGAATTTCTCCCTGTTCTGGTGGGGGCAGGTCGTCTCTCTCATGGGGACCTGGATGCAAAGGGTCGGGCAGGCTTGGCTGGTTCTGGAAATCACCGGGTCACCGTTGGCCTTGGGTACGGTGGCAGCCGCCCAGTTCCTGCCGATCTCGGTGTTGACCCTCTTCGCCGGCGTGTGGGTGGATCGGTTGCCGAAACGCCGAATCCTGCTGGCGACGCAAATGGCGGCGCTGGTATTGGCGCTGGTTCTTGCGGTTCTCGTGCACCTGGATTCGGTGCGGTTGTGGCATGTTTACGTCCTGGCCATCATGCTCGGCCTGATCAACGCGATCGACAATCCCGCGCGAAAATCTTTCCTCATGGAAATCGTGGGGCGCGGGGACCTCGTCAACGCAGTAGCCTTGAATTCGACCTTGTTCAACGCCGCACGCATCGTCGGGCCGGCTGTGGGTGGGTTTCTCATCTCCACCATTGGATTGGCTCCGTGTTTCTATCTCAATGCCGCCAGTTTCTTGGCCGTCCTGATTGGACTCCATCTGATGGACGAGCGTCTCCTGAATCCCTCTACGCGGGTTTCACGCGGCCCCGTCCTGGCTCAATTGCGCGAAGGCCTTGCCTACGTCCTTCGCACTCCCCCGATGCTGACCATCGTCATCCTGATGTTCACCCTGGGAACGTTTGCCTATAACTTCAACACGACCCTGCCGCTCGTTGCACGCGATGTGCTTGGCCAGGGCGCCGGCGGTTTCGGAGCACTCCTTTCGGCCCAAGGCCTCGGATCGCTGGTCCTTGCGCTCGTCGTCGCGAGTCGCCAGCGGGTGAGCGAATGGGGGCTTTTCGTGGGTGCCTCGGGTGTGACCTTGTTGCTTGCGGCCTTGGCAGTGTCGAACCACTATCCGTTGTCACTTGGGATCATG